>JAHITE010000105.1 GCA_018817585.1 Candidatus Omnitrophota bacterium | reverse complement strand
TCACAAACGTTTGGTTGGAAGGTAATGCCAGAATAGTTTATAAGGGAGAATGTTATGTTTAAAGGTTCGATGGTCGCAATAGTAACTCCGTTTAAAAATGGAAGGCTAGATGAAGATAAACTAAAAGAGTTGGTCCATTTCCATATTAAAAATAAAACTACAGCGATTGTACCTTGTGGAACAACCGGAGAATCAGCAACTTTATCATTAGCCGAACACGAGCGGGTAATTGAGCTGGTGGTGCAAACCGCGAATAAAAAATTGCCAGTTATTGCCGGAACAGGTTCAAATAATACATATGAGGCGATAAGACTTACTAAGCACGCTAAAGAGGCGGGGGCTGATGCTGCCTTATTAATTGTGCCTTATTATAATAAACCAACTCAAAAAGGGCTTTATCTGCATTTTAAAGAAATTGCGGAAAATGTGGATATCCCGATAATTTTGTATAATATAGCGGGTAGAACAGCAGTTAATATGTTGCCAGAAACGATTGCCGAATTAGCGCATGAGTTTAAAAATATTGTGGGGATTAAAGAGGCGTCAGGAAGTCTGGAACAGATGGCGACAATTAAGATGCTTTGTCCTAAAGGTTTTGATTTAATATCCGGAGATGACACACTAACATTGCCTTTGCTAGCTATTGGAGGCGCGGGGGTAATATCTGTGGTTGCTAATATTGTTCCGCAGGATGTAGCTAAAATGGTAGAAGCGTTTGAACGGGGAAACCTGGCACAAGCGCAGCAGATGCATTATAAGTTATTGCCTTTGGTTAAATCCATGTTTTTAGAAACAAATCCGATTTGTGTGAAAACCGCAATGGAAATTCTCGGCATGTGTGAACCAGGGCTGCGTTTACCTTTATGTCCGATGAGTGAAGACAATCTAAAAAAACTTAATGCAGCATTAAGGGAATATGGGCTTTTAAAGGGGAAGAAGAAATGATTAAGATCGGAGTTGTCGGCTGTTGCGGGAAAATGGGCAAAAGAATCATCGCGTTAGCTGTCCAAGATGCTCAACTTGAGACCTTTATTGGTTTTGAAAGAAAAGATTGTTCAGAGATTAATTCTATGCTTGAAGGCGTAATCGTAAGTGATGATCTGGATAAGATTAAACAAGTAGATGTTGTTATTGACTTTACTCCGATGACTGATAAAACAGATTTGCTGAATTTTGTGATCAAACATAAAAAAACAATAGTTATTGGAACCACAGGGCTTAGTGTAGACCAGGTAGAAATTATTAAACAAGCCGCGAAAGATATCGCGATTGTTTACTCGCCGAATATGTCGGTAGGGGTTAATGTAATGTTTGATTTGGTGAAACAAGCCGCGGCTCAGCTTAAAGAGTATAAGGTTAGAATTATTGAAGCCCATCATATTCATAAGAAAGATGCTCCCAGCGGTACAGCCAAGCAATTTGCGGCAATTATTGAATCTCAAACCAATCAACATGTTGAGGATATTGAAGCCATCCGCGAAGGGGAAATTGTCGGTGATCATGAAATTATATTTGAAAGTGATGTGGATATAATATCTTTAAGCCATAAAGCTAAGACCAGAGATATCTTTGCTAAAGGAGCGCTGGATGCTGCTAAATGGGTTGCGAATAAACCTGCGGGTTTGTATAATATGCATAATGTATTAGAAAAAATGAAAGGACTTATTGGTAATGAATATTCAGGCTGCTAAAACATTGTCAACTTTGCCTCCATATCTTTTTGCGGCAATTGATAAAGAGAAACGTAAAGCCAGACAAGCTGGGCGTGATCTGATTGATTTGGGTATTGGCGATCCAGATACTCCGACTCCGAAGCATGTAATTGAAGCTTTAAACGCTGCGGCTAAAGATCCTGTAAATCACAAATACGCGTTAGACGCGGGCATGCCTCAGCTGCGCTTGGAAATTGCCGCTTGGTATAAGAATAGATTTAAAGTAGAACTTGATCCAACAACCGAGATCCTTCCGGTATTGGGGTCTAAGGAAGCAATTGCGCATTTCCCGTTCACTTTTTTAAATAAAGGAGAAATCAGCTTAGTGCCTGACCCAGGATATCCCGCGTACAGAAACGCTACTATTCTGGCAGGCAGAGAATTCTATGCAATGCCGCTGGAAGAGAAAAACGGTTTTCTTCCTGACCTAAAAGCGATTCCGCAAACAGTGCTTAAAAAAGCAAAATTAATGTTTATCAATTATCCGAATAATCCTACCGCGGCTGTTGTTCCTCAAGGTTTTTTAAAAGAACTGGTAAGCTTTGCTAAAAAAAATGAGATTATAATCTGTTTTGATATGGCTTATTCGGAGATGTGTTTTGATGGTTATAAAGCTCCGGGAATATTAGGTATCAGTGGCGCAATGGATGTGGCGGTTGAGTTTCACTCTCTATCTAAAACATACAATATGACTGGCTGGAGAATTGGCTGGATTTGTGGAAATAAAGATGTGGTAGCGGCTTTGGCAAAGTTTAAGTCAAATATGGACTCAGGAATTTTTCAGGCTGTGCAAATTGCCGGAATAGCTGCCTTAAAATCAAAACCATTTTTTTATCAAAAGATGGCAAAAATATATACGGAAAGAAGAGATGTTTTAGTCAATGGTTTAAAGCATCTGGGCTGGCCGGTAAAAGCGTCTAAAGCGACTTTTTATGTATGGACCAGGTATCCTTATAAAATGAATTCAATTGAGGTTGCTAATATGCTATTAGATAAAGCGGATATCGTGGTTACTCCGGGTATAGGTTTTGGTAATCATGGGGAGGGGTTTATTCGTTTTGCGCTAACGCAAGATAAAAAAAGAATTAAACAAGCGCTTAAACGTTTATCTAAAATATGAGCCAACAGCAAAGCAGGGTATATTTAGGTGTCGGATCAAATATTGGTGATCGCCGGGTTTATATTGATAAAGCGATTTTACTGTTAAGACAAAATATAAATATATCGCTTGAGCAGGTTTCTCAATTATATGAAACTGATCCAGTGGGCGGTCCAGTTCAGGGCAAATTTCTTAATGGCGTAATTGAGTTAAATACAAGTCTTACTCCGCTTGAACTCCTAAAAAATCTACAGGATATTGAAGTTACACTTGGGCGGATTCGTTCGGGGCTGAAGAATCAGCCAAGGACATTGGATTTAGATATTCTTTTATTTAGTGATATTGTTTTGAATACTCTGCAATTAACAATACCGCATCCGATGGTGCAGGATCGTTTGTTTGTATTGAAACCATTTGCTGAAATCGCTCCAGAAGTAATTCACCCTATTTTTAAACAAACCATAAAAGAACTTTTAAGTGCTTTAAATGGCAATTTAGAATTCAAATAAAATATTTTGCATAATCAGGTTAATATAATGAAAATTATACATAGTGCGGCTGAAATGCAGGAAATAGCAAGACAGCTGAAGATCCAGTCAAAAATTATTGGTTTTGTGCCGACAATGGGATATTTACATAAAGGGCATTTGTCTTTAATGTCCAGATCAGTGAAAGATTGTGATGTTACTGTTGTGAGTATTTATGTAAATCCAATGCAGTTTGGGCCAAAAGAGGATTTTAAAAAATATCCCCGGGATATTAAAACAGACCTGAAATTGTGCAGACAGCAAAATGTTGATTATGTTTTTATTCCAAAAGATGCACAGATATATCCCAAAGGTTATATGACCGAGGTGCAGGTTAAAGGAATTACTGATTCACTGTGCGGCAAGTTTCGCCCTGGTCATTTTACCGGAGTTTGCACGATTGTAAGCAAATTGTTTAATATTGTAAAGGCGGATATCGCTTACTTTGGGCAAAAAGACGCGCAGCAGGCATTGGTAATTAAAAAAATGGTCAAAGATTTGCATATGTCTTTAAAAATAAAGGTGTTACCTATAATAAGAGAGCCGGATGGCCTGGCCATGAGTTCACGCAATGCTTATCTGGATGATAAACAGCGCCAAGACGCGGTTTTATTATCTCAAGCATTGAAAAAAGCAAAACAATTAATTGAGCAAAAGCAGAGAAAAACTGCTAAAATAATTTTCCAAATGAAAAGATTGCTTTCTCAGTCGGAGTTTGCTACAATAGAGTACATTGCTATCGTCGATGCTGATCATTTAAGTGAAATTAAGCAATTAAAAGCAAAGACAAAGGTGTTAATTGTCCTAGCAGTTTATATGGGTAGAGTAAGATTAATTGATAATATATTAGTTAAAGTTGATTGAAAGGAATAAGTAGATGTTGCGGATAATGAGTAAGTCAAAAATACATCGGGCTACTGTAACCGATGCTAATCTTCAATATATGGGTAGTATTACAATTGATAAAAATATTTTAAAAGAAGCAGACATCTATCCCAGCGAAAGAGTTCAGGTTGTAAATGTGAACAATGGTTCACGAGTGGAAACCTATGTTATTGAGGGTGAAGCAGGCAGCGGTATTGTTTGTATGAACGGTCCAGCAGCTAGATGGGCTCAGGTGGGGGATATTATTATAATAATATCATATTGTCTGGTTTCTAATGAAGAAGCGGCTGAGCATAAACAAAAAACAGTTTTTGTTGACGAAAAAAATAAACTAATAAAGAGAAAATAAATGCAGAAACAAATACAAAAAAGCGAAGATAAAAAATATCTAGAAGCTTTGAGTCAAAAGATTATTCAGCTTAAGAATAGCCGAAAAGCTGTTGTTATTGCCCATAATTATGAACGGCCTGAAGTTCAGCAGATTGCTGATATTGTCGGAGATTCTTTGGAATTAAGTCGTGCGGTTACCAGAGTAAAAGCGAAGATAGTAGTTTTTTGCGGTGTTCATTTTATGGCGGAAACAGCTTCGATTCTTAATCCGGGAAAAACAATTCTCTTGCCAGTCAAAGAAGCGGGATGTCCGATGGCTGATATGATTACTACCAAGGAACTCAAAGCTTTAAAAAATAAATATCCCAAAGTTCCGGTTGTTTGTTATGTGAATTCATCAGCTGAAGTAAAAGCGGAAAGTGATGTTTGCTGTACATCAAGCAATGCGCTGGAGATTGTGAATTCATTAAAAAGTAAGCAAGTTATTTTTGTTCCGGATAAGAATCTGGGTAGTTATATTCAGCGGAAGCTGCCTGAAAAACAAATTATTCTCTGGGAAGGATTTTGCCCGACGCATATGCGGATAAAAGAAGAAGAAATTCTCCTGTCAAAAAAAGAACATCCAAAAGCTAAATTTATGGCACATCCGGAATGCCCACAGAAGTTACTGCAGCATGCTGATTATATTGGTTCAACCAGTGGAATGCTGAAATATGCCAAGCAGGATGAAGCTAAAGAATTTATTGTGGGTACAGAGTTAGGAATGATTTATCGTCTGGAAATGGATAATCCGAAAAAGAAATTTTATTGTCCTAGTGAACATTTTATTTGTGCTGATATGAAATTAACAACACTGGGTTGGGTTGCGCATAGTTTGGAAGATATGGTTTTTGAAGTCAAGGTAAGTGATCTAATTCGGAAAAAAGCAAAGAAAAGTCTGGATAAAATGATGAGTGTTTTGCCCAAGAATTGAATGATTGGTTTGTAAATTCTGGCTGGTAGCTTTATCTTTAAATAATCGGTTTTTAAGGAAAATGAGTTTAAGATGATTAAAGTTGGTGTTTGCGGTTGCGGAACAATAGGATCATATCTTATCAATATAATCCTAAAAAAATATAGTAACCGTATTTTTTTAGTCGGAGTATCAGAAACAAATCCTGAAAGTTTAATCCGGCTGAGGCGGTCTTTGAAGAAAAAGATGATAGTTTTTTCTTTAGAAGATTTAGTTAGAAAAAGTGATTTAATTATTGAAGCCGCGCATGCAAGTGTTGTTCCCGAGCTCATAGAATATGTTATCAAATATAAAAAGCAGGTTATGCTGATGAGCGTGGGCGGTTTGCTTAGCAAAAAGGGTTTGTTGAAAAAAATACAAGATAATAAGCTTAGAATGCATATTCCCAGCGGAGCGATTGCCGGACTTGACGCGCTTAAAGCCGCGCGTATGGGGAAAATTAAATCAGTTAAGCTTACTACTAGAAAACCCGTTGCAGGTCTTATCGGAGCGCCTTATTTAATAAAAAATAAAATTAACTTAAAATCTATTAAAAAAGATAAAATAATATTTCAAGGAACAGCATTGCAGGCAGTATCAAAATTTCCTAAAAATATAAATGTAGCCGCGATTTTAAGCTTAGCTGGTATTGGCGCAACAAAAACAAGAGTTTGTATAGTTGCCAGTCCCCAAACAAAAAGAAATACACATACTATTGAAATTGAGGGGGATTTTGGTACAATATTAACTTGTACAGAGAATGTTCCTTCAAAACTTAATCCTAAGACAAGTATGATGGCAATGCTATCGGCTTTGGCTACTCTTGATGGAATTATGATTAATGTAAAAATCGGAACATAGCTTTTGAATAAATGATACAAGATCATCTTTTCCTTTTTATGTTTGTATCTGACGGTAAGAGTAAAGGGGGGCAATTGTAGTTACTCTGCTTGTAATCGTAAAGGAACATGTTGCGAATGCTTACACTATCATCGTCAGATGGGGCAATAGCCCGCGTGTTTTTTTTAAGAAAACGACGCACGAACATGCAACCGTTCTATCGAGAGATTTATTAGATCAAGACAGTAATGACGGTTGAATATAAATTTAAAGCAAGGAGGGAGGTGAAATTATGGCAGATAAAGTAGCAAAAGCTGGTATCACAAGAGAAAAAGGATATCTCTACTATCTAGACAAGCAGGGAGATGTTTCACGCGCGAAAATGGCTAGAGGTGGAAAAAAAGGCGGTAAACCTGGCAAAGTTACTAAATTAGGGATAAAGAGAGAGGAAGGTTTTCTCTATTTTATTGATAAAGAAGGTGACGTTTCTCGCGCTAAAATGGCAAGACGTAAAAAGAAAAAATAATAAACTGTATAGGCTATAAATACTTATTGGCCCCTGTGAAGGAGACTTTATGGGGGCTCAATAGTCATTATAAATAAATCATAAAAACGAATGTTTCGCCAGTAAATTAAAGGATACATTTACTGATAATAATAGATAGCTGGTAAATGCTTAAAATTTAGAATGAAGAACATGCTTTATGAAAGGAGCAAGAATAATGGAAGAAGAAAAAAAAATAGAGGAAATTCAGGATGCAAATCAAGAGCCAGGGGCTGAAGTAAAAGCAGAAGAAATTAAGCAAGAAAAACCTAAAGATAAGGTTCCGCCTAAGGTAGCAATTCCTAAAAGTTGCGGATCATGTAAAAAACCGGTTGCTAAGATGCGCTATTATCGCAATATGCAGTTTTTTTGCAACACGAAATGTTGGAAGGATTTTAAGAAAAAAGAAGAGCAGCGCAAACTTAAAGAAACTGAAGCAAAGAAACAGCAAGAACAAGCTCCAGCAGCTTGAATTTAAAGCTGAATCATTAGGATATGCTTAATATAGCTGTTTTAGTATTGTTGTTTGGCATGTTTGTTTATTTGGTAGTGAATAATTTTAAAAACCAAAAAAACTTTCATCCAGAAGCTTTAGGGCTGATGCAGCAACAACTGGAAAACCTGCGCGGTCAAGTGAATGAGTCGATGCGGGATATGAATAGCAATATTGATCAAAAACTGCAGTCGATTACTCAGCAGTTATTTTATTCACAGCAAAGTGTTGGCGAGCGATTAGATTCCGCGACTCAGGTTTTTGGTCAGGTGCAGAAGAATTTGGGATCACTTTCAGCAGCTACTGAGCGTGTTTTTGAAGTGGGTAAGGATATTGCCAGTTTACAGGAAATTCTTAAGTCTCCTAAAATCCGCGGTGGATTAGGCGAATTATTTTTGGGAGATTTGTTAAATCAGGTTTTACCCGCGTCTTTTGTGAAACAGCAATATAAATTTAAAAACGGTGATATTGTTGATGCTGTTTTAAGTCTTGGACAGGGACTAGTTAGTATTGATTCAAAGTTTCCTCTGGAAAATTTTAAACGATTAATAACTGGAATAAATGAAGAAGAAAAGCGTCAGGCGCGTAAGATATTTGTCAGCGACGTTAAAAAACATATTGATAGTATCGCAAGTAAATATATTCTTCCGGATGAAGGAACTTTTGATTTTGCTTTGATGTATATACCCGCGGAAAATGTTTATTATGAAATTATTATCAAAGATGATGCCGACGAAAAAAACTGTTTAAGTGCTTATGCTTTAAGTAAAAAAGTAATTCCGGTTAGTCCTAATTCTTTTTACGCGTATTTACAGTCTATTCTCCTGGGATTAAAAGGATTAAGTATTGATAAAAATGCGCATCAAATCATTCAATATTTAGAGAGACTAAAAGGCGATATGGAGAAGTTTAAACAAGATTTTGAGGTTTTGGGCCGACATATTGTAAATCTTAAGAATAAATATGATGAGGCGGATAAAAAAATTAATACTTTTGAAGGGAAATTATTAACGATTTGTCAGATTGAACCGGAAAGTAAAATAGCGGACAATGACTCAAAATATTAAAGAAAAGTCGGATAGCCGTAAACATCCCAGGTTTATTGTGGTGCTTCCTTTGCAGATAAGCACTGAGGAGTTTACGATTAATACAACTTCTAGAAATGTGAGCTGTTCCGGAGTTTTTTGTTATGTGGATCGATTTATTCCGATTGATACAGATGTTAATGTCAGCATGCGAGTTTTTGATCTATCAGACGGTCAAAAAGTACAAAGAACAGTTAAATGTAAAGCTAAAGTAGTAAGAATTGAAACAGCGGAAAATAAAGAAAATGAAACTTGTCGCGTAGGGATATCTTTTGGGGTAATTGAAGGTGATGACCTGGAGGTACTTAAAAAATATATACAGAAGAAAAACCTAAAAGAGGCTAAAGAATTAAAGAGGTTGTATTTGAGATTAAAAGAAATGGCAGCCCGCTTGGTTGAAGTAGAAGAATGTCATCCAACGGCAGAACATTTTCGCAAGGTTATTAATACCGCGATTATCGAGCTTGATGCTGCAGCGCATATTTTGGATTATGAAATTAATGAGCTGAAAACATTGGAATAATTATGAGAAAAACTGATATTTGTAAGGATAAAAGAGTTTATAATCGATTCAAAGTTAACTTTCCTTTTGAGATTAAGGGGGATGATTTTAGTTTTAGATCTGAAATGAAGGATATCAGTTGCAGTGGGTTATTTTGTCGAACAGATCAGTATATCGCGCCAAAAACAGAATTAAAAGTCGTCCTAAATATTCCGATTTGTTGTGATTCAAAAATCGAGAAAAAAAGATTTGCTAGTTTAGGCAAAGTAGTTCGGATTGATCCACAATTTCAAAGTGAGGGATCGGACTATAATCTGGGCATTGCTTTTAGGAATATTTCTCAGGCTGAAAAAGAGCTTATTCTGCGTTTTATCAGACAGCGGAATGTAAAGGAATCAGAAGAGTTGCGGGAGATGTACTATGAGCTTAAAAGAACAATCGCTAAGCTCGAAGCGCTGGAAGAGTCGCATCCTACTGCGGAGCATTTTTGTAAGGTTATTACGCAAGCAATTACAGAGCTTGATGATGTGGTGAATAGTTTAGATCATGAAATAACTGAAATTAAAAAAGCCAGTGTTGAAAGGTGATCAATGCCCAGAGAAAATAAAAATTCAGAGAAAAGGACGGATAAGCGGTTTGATGTTGAACTACCGCTTAAAATCGGTGGAACTGATTTTAAGTTTGTAACCGCTACAAAAAATATAAGTTCTTCGGGGATTTATTGTAATGCTGATCGTTTTATTCCGGTTATGACAAAACTATGGCTAAATCTGACAATTCCTTTGATTGAAAACAACAGAAAAATAGAGAAAAATTTGAATTGTCAGGCTGTTGTTGTCAGGATTCAACCAGAATCTAAAATTGAGACAGTAAAGGTTTATCAGCTAGGGCTTTTTTTTGTGGATATTAAAGACAAAGACAGACAGGTGATAAATCACTATTTGCAGCATGCTTTTTTTGCAGGTAATAATTAGACAGTAATTAGCGGGTTAACGTGTTAACGTGTTGATGAGTTTCAAGATAAAATATGTATTTTTAACTCGCTAACAAGCGAACTCGCAAACGCGAAAACAAATGGGAGAAGTATTGTGGCAAAGGTATTAGTTGCATATTATTCTCGGAGTGGTAATACAAAAAAAATGGCGGAAATTATTAGCGTGGTTTTAAAAGATCAGGGTTTGCAAATTGAGCTAAAAGATGTTTCAGAAACTAAGGCTGAAGAATTAATAAATTATGATGTGATTGTTTTTGGTTCGCCTACTTATTATGGATCAATGGCTTATCAAATAAAAAAACTGATAGATGAAAGCGTGAAATTGCATGGAAAACTGGAGGGCAAAATAGGCGCGGCATTTTCCAGCGCCGGTAATGTTGCTGGTGGTAATGAAACAACAATTGCTGGGATATTAAACGCATTTTTAATACATGGGATGATTGTTCAAGGGGATTCTCGCGGAGATCATTATGGTCCGGTTTCATTGGGATTACCCGAGGAACGGGCAATAAAAGAATGCCAGCGTTTTGCCAAACGACTCGCTGTTTTAGCTAATAAGCTCTTTGATTAAAATTTTAAAAACAGAAGACAGAGGGCTGAAGACGGAAAATAGAAAAAACTTATAATATAATCTGTTATCTGTAGACTGATCTCTGTTGACTGAATTTAATGCGCCTGTGGCTCAATGGATAGAGCATTTGGCTTCGGACCAAAGGGTTGGGGGTTCGAGTCCCTCCGGGCGCGCCAAAATAAGCGAAATTGAGCTATTGACCTGCGGTATATTTTTTGTTATAATTTATTTTCTCAGGTAAAAGTATATTGCGGGCCGTTAGCTCAGCTGGTAGAGCAGGACACTCTTAATGTCAAGGTCGAAGGTTCGAGCCCTTCACGGCCCACCAAAATTTGGATTTTAGGATAACTAGTTCAGTAGTTTGAATTTAGTTAAATATTGAAAATATTTGCGGACGTGGTGGAATTGGCATACGCGTACGGCTTAGGACCGTATCCCTCCGGGATGAGAGTTCAAGTCTCTCCGTCCGCACCATATTAAGATTTAAAAGCGGTGGTAATTCAGTGGTAGAATGTCTCCTTGCCAAGGAGAATGTCGTGGGTTCGAGCCCCATCCACCGCTCCATTCTTTACCTCGGATAGTTTGATGACTTTCTGAAATAGGCATATAAAATGTTTTCTGTTATGTAATAGCTAAAAGGAGATTGTAAGAGTGAAAATTAAGGTAAAAAATTCCCAAACTTGTCAGAAAACTTTAGAAATTGAAATACCCAAAGAAACTGTGAAGGAAGAGTTTGAGCGTTATTATAAGTCGATCAGTACTGCCGCTCAGGTTCCTGGTTTCAGAAAAGGTAAAGCTCCCCGGGCTATGCTGGAAGAGTATTTTGCTGATAAAGCTAATGATAAAGTCTTAACCACTCTTCTTAATGACACATACCATAAAGCAATTGAAAAAGAAAATATTAAACCAGTGAGCATGCCGGAAATATCTGAGGTTAAATTTAAAAAAGATGAGAATTTAACTTTTCAGGCAAAAATTGATATTCAGCCTGCTTTTACTTTGAAAGAATATAAAAATATCGCGATAAAAAAACTGTCAGAAGAAGTTAAGGAAGAAGATGTGAGTAAAGTTGTGGGATATCTAAGCGAAAGGTATGCTCAATATCTTCCGATTGAAGATCGCTCTGTGAAAAACGATGACTATATTATTTGTGATTATAAGTATAGTGTTGGCGATAAAGAATTAGATAAGAAAGAATATGCGTGGCTGTGCGTAAATAATGACATGTTTATTCCTGAGCTTGCTCAGAAAATAGCAGGAGCAACGCTTAATGAAGAAAAAACTTTTGAGATAGTTTTGCCTAAAAAATTTAAACCAGAAGAATTTGCCGGGCAAAAAGCTAATTTTAAATTACTGGTTAAGGAAATAAAAGAAAAAAAACTGCCAGAGCTTAATGATGATTTTGCTAAAATGTTGCGAGTGGAATCAATTGACAAATTAAAAGAGCAAATAAAAGATGATTTAGTTAAAGAAAAGCAACTGCAGGCAAAACAGGATTTAAAGGCTCAAATCATTAATTATTTAGAAAAAATTATGCCGATTGATGTGCCTCAGACTTTAGTCGAAAAAAGAGAAACGCTTTTACGGGATGGCGCTGTTCAGAGAATGAAACAGCAGGGCTTAAATGATCAGCAGATTGAGACTGAACTAAAGAAAATGGACGATATGTTTTCCAAAGAAGCATTGAAACAGGTAAGAGTGTTTTTTATCCTGGAAAATATCGCTTTGGCAGAAAAGATAAAAGTTGAACAAGCAGAGTTTGATGTCCGGATTAGTGAAATAGCGGCTTCTTATAATCAGAAAAAGGAAGAAGTTTTGAAGTATTTAAGTGAAAAAAACCTTTTGGAGAATATTCACTGGGACGTTTGGGAAGAAAAAATAATAGCTTTTCTTTTAGCTAATGCGAAAATAAGTGAATCTTCAAAATAAATTTAAGTATTCTTATGTGGAGGGGAAAATGAAGGAGCAAAATCAGATGTTAGTACCCATGGTGGTTGAACAGACTAATAGGGGAGAACGTGCATTTGATATTTATTCACGTTTGTTAAAAGATAGAATAATTTTTATTGGTACAGCAATTGATGATTCGGTTGCTAATTTAGTTATTGCTCAAATGCTGTTTTTACAGATGGATGAAGCAAAAAAAGATATACATGTTTATATAAATTCACCGGGCGGAGTAGTTACGGCAGGATTAGCGATATATGATACGATGCAGTTTGTGCAGTGTGATGTGAATACTTATTGTATGGGGCAAGCCGCAAGCATGGGCGCGGTGCTTTTAGCCGCGGGAACAAAAGGAAAAAGATTCGCGCTTCCCAATGCCCGGGTAATGATTCATCAGCCATGGGGCGGTACACAGGGAACGGCGTCAGATATTCATATCCAAGCTCAGGAAATTTTAAAAATGAAAGAAAATTTAAATAAAATCCTAAGTCATCATACGGGGCAATCAATGGAAAAAATCACTAATGATACAGATCGCGATTATTTTATGAATGCCCAAGAATCTGCTGATTATGGGTTAGTGGATTCAGTTATTTCCACAGATAAGTTAAAAGATAAAAAATAGATAATAATTATCGAAAGGGAATGAAAATGAAAAAAAATCATTTATTAACGCCAGGCCCAACGCAAGTTCCAACTGAAGTTCTTCTCTCCATGTCAAAACCGACTATTCATCATCGTACTCCTGAATTTATGGCGATATTCAAGGAAATGAATGAAAACCTGAAATATGTTTTTCAAACACAAAATGATATTTTCACTTTTGCCTCTTCTGGTACCGGAGCAATGGAAGCAACAGTAGCGAATTTGCTCAGTGCCGGTGATACAGCAATCTGTGTGCAGTCTGGAAAATTTGGAGAACGCTGGACAGAAATATGTAAAGCTTATAGTGTTAAACCAGTTGTTATTGATGTTGAATGGGGATATGCTGTTGACCCTGCAGCAATCAAAAAAGCGATTAATGAAAATAAAGAGGCAAAAGTTGTATTTACCACTCTTTGTGAAACCTCAACCGGTGTTTTAACTGATATCAAAGCAATTGCTGAAATTACCAAGAATACTGATGTGGTAATTGTCACGGATGCAATCAGTGCATTGGGCGGAGTTGAACTTAAAACTGATGAATGGGGTATTGATGTTGTTGTTTGCGGTTCTCAGAAAAGTTTGATGATTCCTCCGGGATTGGCTTTCTGTTCTGTTAGTAAAAAAGCTTGGAAATTGGTTGAGGCATCAAAATCACCGCGTTATTATTTTGATATGCGCGCGGCAAAAAAAGCTTTAGATAAAGATGATACGGCTTATACTCCGGCAGTAACATTGTGTCTTGGTCTAAATCAGGCATTAAAGATGATTAAATCAGAAACTTTGGAAAAAGCAATTGCCCGGCAGAGCAAATTAGCAACGGCACTGCGCATTGCCGTTGTTGCTTTAGGTTTAAAAGTATATGCTAAAAATCCATCAGATGTAGTTACTTCAATTTCCTTGCCTGAAACAATTAATGGCGGAACATTGGTCAAGACAATGCGTGAAGTTTATGGTGTTGGGATAGCGGGTGGACAGGATCATTTAAAAGGAAAGATTATTCGTATAGCTACAATGGGATATATGAATGAATTTGATGTTATAATCGGAGTTAGCTGTTTAGAAATTGTGCTTAAAAAAATGGGTTATGAATTTGAAGCAGGCATTGGTGTCGGTGCTGTAGAAAAAGAACTCTTAAAGTAGGAGCTATATTGATCATGAAAGTATTAATCAGTGATCCGCTATCAGATGAAGGCTTGAAAATATTAGAAGATCGTAAAATTGCTTTTGATTGCAAATCAAAACTTTCGCCGGAAGAATTAAAAAAAATAATTTGTAACTATGAGGCATTGATCATTCGCAGTGGGACAAAAGCAACGGCAGAGATAATCGAAGCAGGGGATAAGCTTAAAGTTATTGGCCGGGCTGGTGTGGGCATAGATAATGTTGATCTGGAAGCAGCTTCCAAAAAAGGGATTATTGTGATGAATACTCCTGGCGGCAATACTATTTCCACTGCAGAACATACAGTAAGTATGCTGCTTGCTTTAAATCGGAATATTCCACAAGCTAATGCTTCAATGAAAAGCGGGGCTTGGGATAGGAAAAGTTTTGAATCACATGAATTATCAGGCAAATGTTTGGGTATTATCGGCTTGGGCAGAATTGGTTTAGAAGTGGCAAAAAGAGCCCAATCATTCGGCATGAAAATAATTGCTCATGATCCTTTTCTTTCACCGAAAAAAGCTGAACAGCTGGATATTGAATTAGTTGAGCTTGATGATTTGTTTGGTAAACTTGATTTTCTCACGGTGCATACACCCTTAACAGCTGAAACAAATCATATGATCGGGGAAAAACAATTTGCTCAAATGAAAAAAGGAGTGAAAATTTTAAATTGCGCTCGCGGCGGGATTGTTGATGAAGCTGCTTTGTTAAAAGCAATTGAAGCCGGGATTGTCGGGGGGGCGGCATTAGATGTTTTTGAAAATGAACCGCCCAAAAATAGTCCACTGGTTGCTTTAGATTGTGTTATTGCAACGCCGCATTTAGGAGCTTCAACAACAGAAGCGCAAATTAATGTGGCTGTTGAGATTGCTGAGCAGGTAGCTGATCTTTTGCAAGGCAAAGGAGTGCGTAATGCTCTGAATTACCCTTGTTTGGAAGGGGAGGTTTGTGCTGTGCTTGAACCATATATTAAATTGTCAGAGAAATTAGGCAGTTTTTCTGCTCAGATTATTTCTGGACATATTAATCAAGTAAGTATAAAATATTCAGGAGATATAGTAAATCATGATATAGCACCAGTTACGCTTGCTTTGCTCAAAGGATTGCTTGCTTTTAAATTAGGAGAATCGGTAAATTATGTTAATGCTCCGTTTATAGCTAAAGAGCGAGGTATTGAAGTTAGCGAAACTAAGGTTTTAGAGAATGAAAAATTTTCGAATCTTATCAGTGTGGAAGTTTTAACTGATAAAGGGCAAAGTATAGTTAGCGGTACTTTGTTTGCTAAAGATAAGCCTCGAATTGTTAGAATTAATAATTTTTATATTGATACTATTCCTGAGGGAAATGTATTAATTACAAATAATATTGATTCGCCGGGTATTGTGGGAAAGGTGGGAACCATACTTGGCAATAATAAAGTTAATATTGCCGCAATGACTTTTGGGAAAACTGGGGCAAGTGGGAATTCGATGGTTGTTTTAAATGTGGACAGTGAAATTACTGAAGATGTTCTTGCGGAAATAAAAAAATGCAAGAATGTTACTGATGCTAAAGTTATTAGACTATAGACGATTTAATCTTTAATCACATGGGGGGGGCAATGAAGAGTAAAATAATATTACTTTGGGTTCTGTTTGTTGGTATAATGTCGGTTTCTGCAAATGCAATAGCACAGCCGGCAATTATTAATGATATTGTAATCGATACACAGGATTCTTCAGTAAAAGTTACTATTACTTCTAGCCAAACTTTACAAATAGAAACATTCAAAAATGATGAGAGCCCTGCTAATTATATTGTTTTAGATGTTATTGGAAGTGTATATACAAAGATGCCTTCAATAATTGATGTCAGCCAAGGCGCGGTTGAAAAAATAAGTCTTGTTAGAGGGGAAGAAAGCCAAATCTCTATTGATGGAGAACCGTATTACTCTTTAGATTTTTTAGCGATAAATCTTACTAGGGCAGCTGATTATAGAGTTAACCAATCCCAATCAGTTATTGATTTGAGTATTGGCGAATCTAAGCTAGGAGAAACAGTAAAGAAAGTAGAACAAGTAGAAAAACCTTATATCGCAGATACTGCGGTTGAACTCACTCCGCCAATAGTTGTTTCAAGGCAACTGAAAACTGTAGAGCCAGAGGTTAGCAGTTATGATTATAACAGCTACGACGCAATAAATTATAAAGCTAAATATGAAGATTTCCCTAAAGAGATTGAAAATTCCTCTAGGGAAATAGAGCAAATTCAGCAGCCAGAGATTTCCGCCTCAAAAAAAACATCCAAAGAACTTAAGGTCAGAAGAGCAAAGATTAGTGCAGAACGAAAAAAAAGTGTAAAACAAATACCGAAAAAGAGAAAAGGCAATAGAGGTTTTTTATTTTTTGGCCGAAGATCAGTTGCAGAACAGCCTAAAGAAGTCGTGCTGGAAGAAAAAATGCCTATCGAAAGAAAAATAACAAATATGCCAGTTCCCGCTGAACGAGAAAATTATTTAATTGACAGCATTGTTAATGAGACTATAAGAGAAAAACAAAAAACATCTGATCGGATTGAAGATCTGACCATGGAATTGAAAAATCTGCAAGAAGCTTTATACTTATCCAAGGGGCAAAAATCTGAGTTGGATGAGAAAATTAATGAAATTTTGGCAAAACTTGATCAGCTGAAAAATTCCCTGGATGATGAGATTAAAAGACGCCAAGCATTAGGGGAAAAAGTTGATGATCTTATTGCTCAGCGTAATGCCTATATAAAAGCAAAGAAGGATTACGAAGATTTTCAGATGCAGCTTAATCGGGTTAGTGCGACAGTAGATAATTTGAATACTGAAGTTAAAAAAACAAGCGGAAAACTTGATCTTGTGCGTTTTGAAAAAAGAAAATTGGAAGATGATGTTAATACAATGGAAACTGAATATGCGAATATAAAAACCGAATACGATAATACTGTAAAAATTAAGGATTCGATAACGCTAACTGTTGAAAAACTTAGTCGGGAAATTGAAGAGCTTCGTCAAAAACTGGATAAAGCTGTTGAGGCTAAATCACGTATTACTGCTGATTTGAAAAATTTTGAAAATCAAAACAAGTTTAGTGGAGCGGAATTGGCCAGGCTTAAGCAATTGCTGCTGGATAAGAATGCTGTCCTTATAGATCTTTCCAAAAAATATGAACAGATAAAATTAAATTTGGATTTAGCTGTATCTGAAAAATTTAAAGCTGAATATTCCTACAGAAATGCTAAAACTGAATTCGAAAGAATTAAACGCGAAATCGAAACATATTTACAAAAGCAATAGTTTTATGTGAATGGGTTTTTAGTATGTCTGGTTTGGTATTAAAAATTCTAAAAGTAAAACAATCGATATTTTTAAAATGTAAAATGATATTGGGAGGAGAATAAATGAGGAAAGAAACTGTGTTGCTTAGGATGGTTCTTATTGCTGGATTAACGTTTTTTTCGAGCGTTCAGCTTTATGCCCAATCAGTTGTTTTAACTGAAACAGAAATAAAGGAAGATGATTCAGCGGTTAAAATACTTTATGCTACAAATCGGTCAGTCGCGGTAGAATGTTATGACCTTTCAGTTCCACCTCAAATAGTGGTAGATTTTATGGGTGATGTTTATTCTAAGCAACCTGAAGTTATGATTATTAATAAAGGGGTTGTTAAACAAATGCGGGTTATTAAAGGCACCAAAGTTAGTCCAGATTTGGGTGAGTCTTATTACTCTGTGGATTTTATAATTATTGATCTTAAAGAAGCGGTTAGATATGATTTTGCCCAAGGTTTAACAAATTCAGTTTTAGTGATATCAAAACCGGGGATGGCTATTCCGAAAGCAGTGGTTGAAAAAAAAGAAATTGCTATGGTTGATAAAATCTTGTTACCTGAAATTGTGGAAACAGAGGCAAATGCTAAAAATCCAGTTGCAGTGGAAGAAAAAGAACATGAGCAGTCTGATTTATCACCAAAAAATGTTGCCATGCCAAAAGAGCAAAGTGAAGCAGCATCTTTTCGTCAAAGAAAGCCTTCTGTAAAACCAGCTAAAAAGTCTGAACAGAAGGAAAAATTTCCTAATAAAATTAAAAGTTCTATAGTGTCTTTTTTTAGTTTTGGTAAAGCAAAAAATAATACCCCAGCGCAGATGCAGGAAAAAGAAACAAAAAAAAGAGAGAGAATAGTAAAAAAGCAGGATGCAAAGGCGCTTAAAGAAAAAAAGGGTGAAATAAAGGATAAACAAGTAGAAACAGCACCGGTAAAGCAAAGAGAATTAAGTAGAAGAAAGAAATCCGAACAGATAAGCAAGCAGAAAAGTGAACCAAAAGTAAAAAAGCCAAGGAGAAAGTTTGAGCGTAGTAAAAAAAGAGTAAATAAAAGCACTGAAAGCAAAACACTTAGTGTAAGTCCTTTAGCGCGGGTGGAAGAGGCGAAGAGAAAAGTTGATGCTGCTAAAGCTATGATTGATATCGCTCAAGAAAAGGTTGTTGCTGCTGGGGCACAGATAATAGAATCCCAGAAAGACGCGGATACTATGACTGAGCGTATTGAATTTGCTAAAGCTCAAAATGAATTAGCTAAAAACGCGTATGATAAATCACTTGAACAGATGCAAATTGCTAAAAGCGCGGCAAATAGTGTGTGGTTAGAATATTCAAATGCAAAAGAAAAGTTAAGCTTGTATTTGGAAAAAGGTGCTGATGAAAAAACGATAAATGAAGCTCAAAAAAAATATGACGCAAAAAAATCTGATCTTGAAAAAGTTATAAAAACAGCGGGAATCGCAAAAAAAGAAAGCGATGCCAGGATTTTTGAATATAACAATTTAAAAAGAGAAAACGACAAGTTATTGGCTGAGTCTAATAATCCGAATAAGAGCGTTGCTATAGCACAAGAGGATTATAATGCAAAAGAACAATTCTTAAATTCTAAAGTATCTGTGCTCGAAGCCGCGGAAAAAGAATTAGAAGCTGCAGAGTTAGCTTTAAAACAGTATGAACTTGAAAAAACAGAGCAAGAGTATCGGAAATCATTGGAGAGTATTGATAGTCAGTTTTTAGAGCAGATGGAAGAAGAGCAAAAAAAATCTGATGAGCGAAAAAGATTAGCTGAACAAGCTAAAATGGAGAAAATAGAAGCGGAACGGAAAAAGGAAGAAGAAGAACAATTTTACAGTGCTTCAGTTTTGAAGCAGTTAGAAGCCGAAAAAGCCAAAGAAGACGCACAGATGGCTGCCTTAAAGGCTTTGGATGGGGAACACAAAAATGAAGAATCTAAACGCGCTGTATCTAAACGCGCTGAAGCAAGGCCAACCAGGCGAAAAGTTAATATGCCAGAAAGAAAAGCAGTTAAACCTGAGAATGGTTTAAGAGGTGAGGTTCTCGAGTCTGCGGTTGAATTAAGAAATGCTGGTCTTGAGATGCAAAGGAATGGAGATTTTGATAGTGCTGTGAAGTATTATCAGCAAGCACTGATGCAGGATCCAAAATACGCGACAGTGCATAATGATTTGGGAATTTTATATGAACAAAAAGGTTTGGAAGATAAAGCTAAAATGGAGTATCTCACTACTCTTAAAATAGATCCTCAATATATTAAAGCGCATAGTAATCTTGCTCTTTTATATGAGAAGTCAGGCGACTATAAAAAAGCATATTATCATTGGAAACAGCGTGTAAATTTAGGCCGTGAAGACGATCCTTGGACGCTTAAAGCAAAGCAAAGAATGCAGTTGCTTGAGAATAGAAAGTAGGAATATGTCGAATATTGTTGTGATAGGTGCCCAGTGGGGAGACGAAGGTAAGGGCAAAATAATTGATATCCTCACAAAAGATACTGATTATGTAGTACGCTATCAAGGTGGTAACAATGCAGGGCATACTGTGGTTGTTGGTAAAGAAGAAATAATCCTTCATCTTATTCCCTCAGGTATTCTGCATAAGAATAAGAAGTGCATAATTGGCAATGGAGTTGTTATTGACCCCGAGGCTTTATTATCGGAAGTTAGTTATGTTAAAGCTAAGGGTATTTCTATCGGCGATAATCTGGGGATAAGTGATCAAGCCCATGTAATTTTTCCTTACCATAAAGTACTGGACAAACTAAGAGAAGAAAAATTCAGTAAGACTAAAATTGGAACTACTGGTCGAGGCATTGGACCTTGTTATACTGATAAGTTTTCACGCGCGGGGATTAGAATCGCTGATCTTTATAATGAACGCATTTTTAAAGATAAATTAGAATCAAACATGGAAGAAAAAAATGCGATATTCAGTAAAGTTTACAATTACAAGAAATTTTCTTTTGAGAAAATTTATGAACAATACAGAGAATACGCGAAAATAATGAAGCCGCATATCTGTAATTGTTCGGTAGTATTGAATCAGGCAATTAAAAAGAAAAAACGAATTCTTTTTGAAGGAGCTCAAGGTACTTTGCTTGATATTGACCACGGAACATATCCTTTTGTTACCTCAAGTAATTCAACTTCTGGCGGTGCTTGTGTGGGCACTGGTGTTGGTCCGACTAAAATTGATAAAGCAATTGGGATTGTAAAGGCTTATACAACGAGAGTTGGCGAAGGGCCTTTTCCCACAGAATTTTCAGCAGAGCTTTTGAATAAAATCCGTCAAAAGGGCAGAGAATTCGGAGCAACTACCGGTCGGCCAAGACGTTGCGGATGGTTTGATGCTGTGATATGTAAGAATGCGGTCACAGTCAATGGGCTTGACGCGATTGCCGTAACTAAGCTTGATGTTTTGGATGAAATGCCTGTCTTAAAAATATGTGTTGGTTATAAATATAAAGATAAATTGTACACTGATTTTCCTGCTGATCTTGAAGTTTTATGGAAGGCAAAACCAGTTTATATCGAATGTCCAGGATGGCTTAAAGATACCAGCCAGGCAAAAAAATATATGGACTTACCAGCGAATGCTCGTAAATATCTGAGAAAAATTGAACAACTTGCCGGAGCTAAGATTGAAATAATATCCATAGGGTCAGACCGCAATCAAACTCTTTTTGTTTGAAATAGGAGATACGGATAAGCATGCTTGATGTGTATCAGATAGCTAGTCGGTTAATGATCGCGACTGTTTTAAGCGGTATTATCGGCTATGAACGAGAAATACACGGCCGCGCTGCTGGACTTAGAACAACAATATTGGTTGGTGTTGGTTCTTGTTTAATAATGCTTACATCAATGAATTTGCATTCAATTTATCAGGGAATAGCTAGTGTAGATCCTTCTAGAATTCCAGCTCAAGTAATAAGCGGAATTGGATTTTTAGGTGCAGGAACTATATTAAGATTTCACGCTTCTGTGCGGGGATTGACTACTGCTGCTGGATTGTGGGCAGTTGCCGGAATCGGGATTGCTATTGGCAGCGGCTTTTATCCAGCGGCTTTTCTGGCTACGGGATTTATTTTTATTGTGTTAGTTGTTTTATCTCATTTTGAACGCATAATCCCCCGTTCTACAGAGAGAATTTTGAATATCGAGGCTGTGGGCGGGATAGATTTATTGAGTGAAATTACGAAGACGATCGATGCATTAGAAGCAGAAATTAAAAATATAGATATAAAGCACACTGCTAATTCAGAGAGTTTTAATGTCTCAATGCATTTGCAATTTTTTGCTGTGAAAATCAATAATCAAATAACAACATCTCTATTGCGAATCAAAGGTGTAACTTCAGTAAAATGGGTCTAAAAAAAGTCAAAACTACCCTGCCGACTAAGACACATAAAATCAACATGAGAAATAAAAAATCATGTTCTGCCAGAATAGATATTGGCCGCGAACAACGCCGTGGATTCCCCGAAGTGATTTATTGCCCTGGGAAAAAAATTGAGCAAATTAAGCGGATAGCGCAATGCATTCTTGAGCATAATGATACTTTATTGCTGACAAAAGCCAATAATGAAATTTTCAAGGCATTAAAATCAATTAGTAAAGGACTTGTCTACAATAAAGAGGCAAATCTTATATATGTTGCTAATAACAAAAAGGTTGAGAAAAAAGGGCTTATTCTTATAATCAGCGCGGGAACCAGTGATATCCCTATTGCTGAAGAAGCAGCTGTTACCGCGGAGCTTATGAATAATCGGGTTGAACGGCTTTATGATGTTGGGGTGGCGGGTATTCATCGCTTGTTGGATGAATCAGATATTGTGAAAAAAGCTGATGTGCTGATAGTTGTTGCCGGGATGGAAGGGGCATTAGCTAGTGTGGTTAGCGGTATGGTTGATAAGCCAGTTATTGGTGTGCCGACCAGTGTGGGATATGGCGCTAGTTTTCAAGGCATTGCACCTTTGTTAACAATGCTTAATTCCTGCTCTCCAGGGGTTAGCGTGGTAAATATTGATAATGGGTTTGGCGCGGGATATTTAGCCGGACTGATAAACAAATAGCGTATAGAAAAAGCAAAAAGCGCTTGGCTGATAGCTGATGGCTCATAGCTCATGGTCAAAAGCAGAGAATTAATTACTGATTTCTAATTACTAAACTTTAAATAAACCCAAATGACTAAAGCCAAAATCATAAGCAGAAAAAAGTTATCGAGTTAGCGAGTTTGCGAGTTGAAAAATAAAACTAGTTAGTTTTTTTACGCAATACGCGATACTCACTACGCGATACAAATACTAAACGCTGAGGATTTTATGAAAATTGCTTATTTTGATTGCTGCTCAGGAATAAGTGGGGACATGGTTCTTGGGGCTTTTATTGATTTAGGAGTATCAGTTAAACAATTGAAAACAGAGCTGGCAAAGCTTAATATCGGCGCATTTGATTTGAAAGTAAAAAAGGTTCAACGCGGTCATATTAAAGTTACAAAACTAGATGTAGTCTTAGGAGATAAGAGAAAATTTAAAGATCTTGAGAGTATGCTAAAGCTAATTGAGAAAAGTAAGCTTGATTTAAATATTAAAATAAAAATAAAAAATATTTTAATAAAACTTGCCCAGGCTGAAGCAAAAGTACATAAACAGTCAGTGGCTAAGGTTCATTTTCATCAATTAGGACAGATTGATACAATAATCGACATAGCGGGATGTGTTTTAGCAATTCAACTTTTGGGTATTGAGAAAATATATGCAAGTCACGTAGTATTGGGAACCGGGATTATAAAATTTGCGGATAATATATTTCCTTTGCCAGCTCCGGCAGTACTTGAATTGCTTAAAAATCGAAAAATCAAGATTAATCCGGAAATAAGACATGAAACTGTTACTCCTACTGGGGCAGTTTTATTATCGTTTTTAACGGAACAGGTCTCGAATATGCCGATTATGAGTGTGCAAAAAATCGGTTATGGGGCAGGAACATATGAATCAGCGGATTTGCCGAATGCGCTTAGAATTGTTATTGGCAAAGCAGATAAAATAGCTGGCCCGGATAGTAGTATTACGGTTATTGAAACAAATATAGATGATACCCTAGGTTTAAATTTTGATTTACTATTTGAGCGGCTGTTCAAAACCGGTGCTTTGGATGTTTTTACCTGCTCAATTATGATGAAAAAGCAAAGACCAGGAATTTTACTGCAGATACAAACAGAAGAAAAGGATTTAGAGCAGATAATAAAACTGGTTTTTGAAGAAACCTCAACTATTGGAATTAGAATAAATAAGGTTGTTCGTCGGAAATTAAACAGAAAAACCTTGAATCTTCGGACTGATTATGGGATAATTGTTAGAGTAAAAATAGCATTTTCAGATGATCAGGTTTTCAATATAGCGCCTGAATATGAGGATTGCAAGGCAATTGCGATAAAGAAATCTTTACCATTTAAAATTGTTTATGAAAGGATTAAAGCTCAGGCTTTAAAAAGGTTTGGTTAAAATGGCTGCAAAGAGAAAAATTTATACTTTAGTTATCCCGCGTTTTGAGGATATATTTCATAGTTTCTTTGCGCAAGAAATAATTAAAGGCGCAACTTCCGCGGCAAGCCGAATTAATGTTGATCTTTTGATTCATATTGTCGAGAGAGGACAGAACAGTGATTTATTTTTAAGTGTTGCTTCTGCGGCTCAGATTTCAGAGGGTATAATTT
This sequence comes from Candidatus Omnitrophota bacterium, assembly GCA_018817585.1. Lineage (GTDB taxonomy): Bacteria > Omnitrophota > Gorgyraeia > B26-G9 > B26-G9 > JAHITE01. The sequence continues at coordinate 12,621 of JAHITE010000105.1, read as the reverse complement.
TTGCCGATATTGACCAAGATAGAATTGCTTTAAAAAAGGTTATTAATTCAAATAAGCCTTGTGTGGTTTTGAATAACTCATTTCTCGAGCCGATTAATTGTATAAGTATTGATAATTATAAAGCGACAAGAAATGTTATGGATTATCTTATAAGCCTAGGGCATAAGCAAATTGCTACAATTTGCGGTGATTTGAATACAGAAGCAGGCAAGGAAAGACTCAAAGGCTATAATGATGCTTTGAATTCTAAAGGAATTTCTGTGGAGAATCAATATATTAAAAAAGGTGAGTTTATGAGAACTCCGGCAAGGCGAGCTGCTGAGCGTTTGCTGAGTTTAGAACAGCGGCCTACGGCAATTTTTGCGGCATCGGATGTAATGGCTTTAGAAGTTCTGGATGTGGCTAAAAAAAAGAATATTAGCGTACCAAAACAACTATCGGTAATTGGCTTTGATGATAATCCATTAAATAACTACAGCGCGATTGGCCTGACTACAGTTAGACAGCCGATATCAGAAATGGCTAGATTGGGACTGGAGCTGCTGGATCGGATAGTTATGAAAAAAGAAAAAACTCCAGTACAGAGTAAATTAAACGCACGATTAATTAAAAGAGATACATGTGAGAAAATCTAAAGGGAGGTAATAAAATGTTGCATACAATATTATTGGTTATTCATGTAATTGTTTCGCTTTTTTTGATATTCATTATTTTAATTCAAAGCGGAAAAGGTGAAGGGCTTTCTGATGTTTTTGGCGGCGGTTCAAGCCAGACAACTATATTTGGTACAAGAACCGGCAATTTTTTAACTAAAGCGACAACTGCTTCAGCAATTATTTTTATGGTTACTTGTTTGAGTCTTGCGTTTATGTCTAAAAGATCAGGCAATTCGGTTATTACCCAGGAACTGATTAAAAAGCAGGCAGTAGAAAAAGTTCAGGGCATAATGAATCCGGAAAAAAAATCTGCGCAAAATCAAGAAATGGCAGAGGAAAATACAGATATTGCTCAGGATAAAGTTTCTGAACAAACTGAAAATAAATAATAAGTGCAGACTATTATTGTAAATACTTTATATAAATCCCTGATAAAACCCTTTAGGGGAGGATTATTATGAAAAAAAGAATACCGCTTTGCGCGGTATTTTTTTTTCTTGTTTTGAGTTTTATTCTGAGTGCTTGTTCAAGCAAGGAAAAAAATAATTCAACTTTAAATCTAGATTTAAAGATTCCGGCCTATGGTGATATTATTGTTGAAGCAACAATTGCTGACGCGAGAACCCTAGTTCCGATACTGGCTAGTGACGGCGCATCTTCGCAGATTTGCGGGCTTATTTTTAATGGTTTGGTTAAGTATGACAAAGATTTGTTTTTAGTCGGTGATTTAGCGGAGAGCTGGGAAGTATTGGAATCCGGACTAGTAATAATATTTCATTTAAAAAAAGGAATTAAATGGCATGATGGGGTATTGTTTACGGCTGCTGATGTTGAATTTACTTACCAGTCCTTGATTGACCCCAAGATTAGAACTCCCTATAGCGGTGATTTTGAAAAAGTAAAAATCCTGGAAGTTCTTGATGATTATACAGTGAAAATTACTTACAAAGAAGCTTTTTCTCCAGGACTTTCAAGCTGGGGTATGGGAATAATGCCTAGACATATCCTGGAAAATGAAGATTTAAATGTTACTGAATTTTCACGTAAACCAGTAGGCACAGGTCCATACAAATTAACTGCATGGAAAACCCAAGAGTCAATTGTGCTTGATTCAAATAAAGAGTACTTTGAAGGCCGGCCTTATATCGATAAATGTTTTTTCAGAATCATTCCAGATGGAGTAACAATGTTTCTTGAATTACAGAACAAAGGGATTGATTATATGGGCTTATCCGCTTTGCAATATGCTCGGCAAACAGACACGGCTTTTTTTAAAAAAGAGTATAATAAATTCCGTTATCAAGGGTTTAGTTTTACATATCTGGCTTATAATCTTAAAGATCCTAAATTTTCTGATTTACGCGTAAGGCAAGCGATAAATTACGCGGTAGACAGGCAGGAGCTGATCAATGGCGTATTACTGGGCATGGGAACTGAATGCACCGGGCCTTTTGCCTATCGATCCTGGGCATACAATCGAGATGTAAAAGCCGCGGGATTTGATCCGATAAGATCATTAGAACTTCTTAAGCAAGCTGGATGGGTGTTAAATAAAGCAGGGGTATTGGAAAAGGATAATCAAATTTTTGAATTTACAATAATAACGAATCAAGGCAATGATGAACGAAAAAGAGCTGCTGAAATTATTCAGAAACGATTGAGTAAAATCGGGATGCAGGTTAAAATAAAAATAGTGGAATGGAGCGCGTTTATCAATGAGTTTGTGAACCAGCGCAAATTTGAAACATTACTTTTAGGCTGGTCTTTGTCTCTGGATCCGGATATTTATGATATTTGGCATTCAAGTAAAATAAAGCCCGGAGAGTTTAACTTCATCAGCTATAAAAACCAAGAAATTGATCAATTGCTTGAGCAAGGTAGAAGTGAATTTGATCAGGATAAACGTAAAAATATATATAATCGGATCCATCAAATTATATATAATGAACAACCTTATTTGTTTTTATATAATCCGGATACTTTACCGATAATCAACAGTCGTTTTGAAGGGATTAAAATCGCTCCAGTGGGAATAAGTTATAACTTTATTAAGTGGTATGTTCCTAAATCAAAACAACAGTATCAGCCATAAAATTTATGTATAAAGTATATTTGTTTTTAATGATAGCTCTATCTGTTTTTTCTTCTGGATGTATCCAAAGTTATTATAATGTCGCTACCCAAAAAGAAGAGACGTATTTTTACTCTGATGACAAGGAGGTAAAGATCGGCAAGTCATTATCTGTTACTGTTGAGAAGAAATTTAAACCTGATAAGGATCCTTTGGTTCAGCAGCGGGTAAATCATATCGGGCAAAAGCTGGTTGAGGTTAATGACCGTAAGGAAATTAATTATTATTTTAAAGTATTAGAATCGGAGAAAGATGAAGTTAATGCTTTTGCTTTGCCAGGAGGCTATGTTTATATTTTTCGCGCTTTATGGGATGAAATAAGCGATGATGATGCGAAGATTGCCGCGGTTTTAAGCCATGAAATAGCGCATATCGCGGCCAGACATAGTATAAAAAGAATGCAATCAGCTGTGGGCGCAAATGTTATGAGCATACTTATTCTTGGGTCTACGAAAGTGGATCAGTATTCCAAGCATAAGGCAATGGTGGGAATAAATGAATTAATTTTATCATACTCTAGACAAGATGAAATTGAAGCTGATGTTTTAGCGACAAAATATCTTAAAGGCGCTGGCTATAATATTTCAGGAGCTGCTGCTGTTTTAGATGTTTTGGAAAAAACACAAAGAGATAAGCCAATTAGACCAGCTCATGCGCGGACTCATCCCTATATTACGGAAAGAAAAAAATCAGTAAATCAGCAAATAAACAGGGGAACAATAAAATTTAATGATTATATTAATACTGTGAAAACAGAGGAATAACCAACCGAAAGGAGTTTATTGTGGACGAAGTAATCAGAAAGCCAGTCGCGCATGAAGAAGAACCTTGGCGAATATTTAGAATAATGTCCGAGTTTGTGGAAGGGTTTGAGGTGCTGTCAAAGATTGGTCCAGCGGTGTCAATATTTGGTTCTGCCAGAAGAATGACCAAGGATGAGCATCATTATAAAATCGCGCAGGAGATCGCATATAAACTAAGTAAAAAAGGGTTTGCAATCATTACTGGAGGCGGCCCGGGAATAATGGAAGCAGCAAACAAGGGCGCTAAGCAGGCAAAAGGAGTTTCAATTGGTTTAAATATTCAGATCCCCACTGAGCAGAAACCCAATCCTTTTATTAATAAACTATTACAGTTTCGTTACTTTTTTTGCCGGAAAGTCATGTTTGTGAAATATGCGCAGGCTTATGTTATTCTTCCTGGGGGGTTTGGTACGCTTGATGAGTTTTTCGAGGCAATTACCTTAATTCAAACCGGCAGAAGCGAGACCTTTCCAGTTATTCTTGTGGGGAAAAAATACTGGCAAGGACTGGTAAAGTGGTTGAATTCAACGGTTCATAAAGCCGGGAGTGTTCAGGCAAATGATTTAAAAATTTTTAAACTTGTTGATACCGCAGAAGAAGCAGTGACAATAATATCTGATTTTCATAAAACTACCCTAGGAATAAAAAATAAAAAATAAGAGAATGGCTTTTGCAGCTGTAAGATAAATGATATAAAAGGTTTAATTGCTTGCATCCCAGGTGAAAATCTGATAAAATCGGCATATAGGGGTTTTTAAAAAAGGGTTAAAACATGCCACAATACGAACTGAATTTAAGAGACTATGTGCGGATTTTTCGCCGACGTAGAGCAATGATAATTTTCACATTTATCCTTGTTTTAGCAGGTAGTATTTTCTTTTCCAAAGAACAAGCTCCTTTTTATGAAGCAGTTACAACGGTAAAACTCGAAGAGAGAAAAACTGTTGCCGGGCTTTTGACTGAATGGATAGTTTATAGCCCCGGTGATATGATGGAATCGGAAACTCAGCTTATTCGCGGCAATGAGATAATGAAAAAAACCGCGATTAAGATGGGAATGATCTCTGCTGACTCAGATGAGCAACAGATTAATCAAGCTATTGGTAAGATAGTAGGCATGGTTAAAGCTGAAAGGGAAGGCACAACAAACATTATTCGGATTATTGCCAGCGCGGATAATGCGCAGTTTGCCATTGAAACCGCGAATACTGTTGCCAGTGTTTATATTGAGGAAAACCTTCTGGGTAAAACTTTACAGGCCCGCAGTGCTCGTCAATTTATTCAAGAACAACTTGCGGCTTTGGATGAACGATTAAAAGAAAAAGAAGAAACTTTAAAAAAACTCTCTGAGGAAACAAATAATATCTCTCTGGCTGCTCCGATGCAGGAAAAATTAACGGAACTGCAATTTGAATTAAGCTCTATACTCCAAAAGTATACGGAACGTCATCCTTCGGTAATTGAACTTAGAGAAAGAATCGCTGAACTGCAAAAACAAACAAAAGGTCTATCTGGCGAAGATCTTAATTATGCTCGTCTTTTTCGAGAAGTGGAGGCTGACAAAAGGCTGTATTCTTTGCTCAAAGAAAAGCTTGAAGAAGCGCGGATTACTGAGGCGCAAAAAGTCGGGGATATCTCAGTGGTAAATCCAGCAGTAACAGCAAGCATAGTTGCTGGTCCGAATAAAACTTTTGGGATACTTGTCAGCGGGATTTTGGGAATAGTTTTAGGTTTTGCTTTTGCGCTTATTATTGAGAGTCTGGATACATCAATCGCGACAATTGAGGATGTTGAGAGTATTATGAAAGTCCCGGTTCTCGGGGTTATTCCTTCGGTAATGATGGGGGAGGAGTTAAAATCAAAAAGAAGCTTTTTAAAAAACTTTAGAAAAAGGGTACTGCATAAACAAAATACGGAATTAGAAGAGCGCTATGTGCGTTTATTGCTGCAGTATAATCCAACTTCTCCGGTAGCGGAAGCATATCGGAATGTGCATACTAATCTTAAGCTGGATCAATCAAGAAAAACCCTGCTTATCACCAGTGCTGGTCCTCGGGAAGGAAAAAGTACTTGTTTAACCAACTTGGGATTAGCTATTGCTCAAACAGGAATTAAAACATTAATAATTTCAGCGGATATCAGACGTCCGGTGATAGCTAAGGCTTTTGGAATTAAAAGAGAACCGGGATTGACCGAGGTTCTTTTGGGCATGGTTCCGTTTGATGAAGCAGTGAGAAATGTTACTGATTATATGCTGGGCAGTATGGATTTTGACCAGATTAAACAAACCCCTGGGTTGGATAATTTATGGCTTTTAACCAGCGGACAGCTGCCATTTAATCCAGCAAAAATATTGGAGTCCAAGGAATTTGAAAGGCTTAACGACGAGCTGAGAGAGAAATTTGATTTAGTAATCTATGACTCACCGCCAGTGCTGCCAGTAACTGATGCCAGCATAATGGCCTCCAAAATGGATATGGTTATCATGATCTATGAAATTGGGCGTACCAGTCGTGATGCTTTGCTCAGGGCTAAAACTCAACTGGACGCGGTTGGAGCTAAAATTTGCGGTGTGATCCTTAACCAGACTCGTAATGAAACTGATGTTGATGTACTTTATCCTTATTACTATAAGTATCGCTATTATCGGGAAGAACCGGAAAAGAAATCAGTCGCGAAAAATAAAGTTGCCGTATAACCCATAGATATAATGAATTACTTTGAATCCAACGTGTGTTTTATTAATCGATATAAAAAATGCTTGATAAAAATGGAAATATTAATTTTGGAATCATTATATTTTTATTATTTTTAGCGCTGCTAATTGTAATTTATAATATACATGCCTCGGTTTCTCTGCTGCCTTTTGTTTTTCTGTTAGTGCCAATTATTTTTGTTATTGCTTTTACTAATACAGATTTTGCTTTGTTTTTGCTGATATTTTTTATGCTGCTTTCTCCGGAATTTGCTTTGGGCGGTGTGCGGGGAAGAGAAGTTGTTTTGCGGATTGATGATGTTTTTATTTTTGTCACTTTTTTTGGCTGGCTGGCTAAGATGGCTGTTAATAAAGAGCTGGGCTTTGCCAAAAAAACTGCTTTAAATCAGCCGATTATAATTTATTGTTTTTTGTATCTGATTGGGACTCTGTACGGTATTTTGATGGGGACTACCCGCTGGCAAGCAAGTATTTTTTACTTTTTAAAATATACGGAATATTTTTTATTGTATTTTATGGTTGTTAATTGCTTAAAAGACCGCAAGCAGGTAAAGATTTTTATTTACTGCATGCTGGGTATAGCGCTTGTGACCAGTATATTTGCCTGGTTTTTACATTTTTCCGGAGCGGAGAGGGTAACTGCTCCGTTTGAAGGTAAAGCCGGAGAGCCGGCGACCCTGGGCGGATATTTATTATTAATGATGATGATTACAACCGGATTAATTCTGAATATTACTAGTTTAAAACAAAAGATTATTCTATCTGCCGGGATGTGCGCGGCTTTTCCGGCATTTTTGTTTACGCTATCGCGTACCTCATGGTTTGCTTTTCTGCCGGCGTATGCAGTACTGATGTTCTTATCCCGCAAAGGAAAACAAATGCTTCTGGTGGTTTCCCTGTTGTTTGTCTTGCTATTTTCCGTAATTTTTCCGAAGTATGTTTATGATCGGATATATTATACTTTTCAAGCGCAAGCAACGCGGGTTGTTATGGGTAAGGTAGTAAGTATTGATGAATCAAGCGCTGCGCGGGTAGATACATTTAAAGACAGTATTAAGCATTGGATGCGGTCACCGATTCTCGGCAATGGCGCGGCAAGCGCCGGAGCAACAGTGGATAATCAATATATGCGGGTTTTAATTGAAACCGGAATTTTCGGAACATTAGCATTTTTCCTGATCTTATTGTCCATATTTCGAACATCATTGAATTCCTTGAACAAGGCTGAGGATGATCATTTTGCTCATGGCCTAATCGCCGGGTTTATCGCGGGTTTTGTGGGATTGCTTTTTCATTCTTTAGGCGCGGCAACATTTATCTTGATTAGAATAATGGAGCCGTTCTGGTTTATTACAGCTATTGTCGTCTTATTACCGGAATTACCGCAAGTGATTGAAGAATAATAAATTTTTATAGATTAACAATTATTAACGATATGGATATTAATAATGATTGAAAGCAGTGATTTTAATTCTAAAAAAGAAAAAGTACCCAGTCTTGCTAGAAAAATAGTGCATGGCGGCATGTGGATTTTTCTTTGGAGAATTATTGAAAAACTAATGGGTCTTATCCGCTTAATTGTGGTGGCAAGACTGCTTAGTCCGAATGATTTTGGACTCCTGGGCGTGGCAGCGCTGGTTACGGCTATTCTAAATATTTTTCTTGAATCTGGTTTTAATCAGGCCTTGATTCACAAAAAAGAGAAAATTCAAGAATTTTTAAATACCGCCTGGACAGTGCAGGCAATCCGAGGTTTATTCATATTTACGATTATTTGGCTGATTGCTCCGTTTGCCGCGACTTTTTTTAATGAGCCAAAGTCATTAAATATTATTCGGTTTTTTGCTTTTACGCAGGTTATTGACGGATTTAGAAATATCGGACTGGTTTTTTTTCAAAAAGAAATGGAATTTAAAAAACAGTTTTTTTGCAATATTTTTCCGGAAATTATCGCTTTAATCGCGACAATCTGGGCTGCCTATATATTACGTAATGTCTGGGCCTTGGTAATCGGCGCGCTTACTTGTTCGGCTTTTATTTTTATCTTCTCCTATGCAATGCATCCTTATCGACCGAGATTGGAATTTGATTTAAGTAAATTCAAGATACTGATCAGTTTTGGAAAATGGGTAATTGGTTATGGGATATTAGGTTTTTTGATAATCCAAGGAGATGATATTCTCGTGGGAAAAGTTTTGGGAGCCGCGGCTCTAGGACTTTATCAAATGGCTTATCGAATTTCAAATTTGCCGGCAACTCAAATAACCCATGTTATTATTCAGGTTACATTTCCGGCATATGCTAAACTGCAGGATAATATTCCTCGGCTGCGTGAGGCATATTTAAGGGTATTGAGAATTGTGGCATTTGTTTCTTTTCCCTTAGCGGGATTGATATTTGTATTTTGCTCAAGTTTCACGGATTTATTCTTAGGGGAAAAATGGATGCAGATGGTTCCGGCGATGAAGGTGCTGTGTGCTTTTGGTTTGATTCGCTCTTTAACCGCTACCACTGGTCCAATTTTTGTGGGAGTGGGAAAGCCAAAGATTATGACATGGTTATCCTCAATACAGTTGATTATTATGATTATTATTATCTATCCTTTAACCAAAAAGTGGGGGATATTGGGCACAGCAATAGCTACTTTAATTCCTAATTTTATTACTCCTGTGCTGGCTAGTGTGCAGCTTATAAAAATTATTAAATGTAGTCTTAAGAATTTTTTGATTCCGATTGTTGTTCCTCTGATTGGTTCAGGTTTAATGATCTGTTTGGCAGTGTTTTTACTGCATGTCGGTGGACAGACGAATATTTGGCTGTTTGCGGCAGATCTATTATTAGTAAGCGGATGCTATTTATTAAGTATCTATTATCTTGGAAAAATATTTGATTATAATATGCAAGAACTGATTAGGCAAATCACCCAACAATTTAGGAGTAAAAATGTCGCTTGATAGCTCGAATAGTATTTGGCAGGCAAGCTGGCAGCAACAGTCAGGCGCTAAGCCGGAAGACATACTCTATACTCGGTTTACAAAAAAGGCATTTCGTAATTTTAAGCGGTTCATTGATAGAAATGATAAATTAATTCTGGAGGCAGGCTGCGGCACAGGAAGGCTTTGCTGCTTGCTGGGAGAAAGTTTTTCTAATTCAATGATTGTCGGCATAGATATCACTCAGGAATCATTGGATATAGCCAATAAGCTAAAACAATACTTAGGGGTAGATAATGTTGAGTTTAAAAAAGGGGATATATTTAAGCTGGATTATCCTGATGAATATTTTGACGTAGTATTTAATAATGGAGTAATCGAACATTTTCCTTTAGGCCAGAAGAATAATTATAATAATGCTTTAGCGGAAATGCTCAGAGTTTTAAAGCCAGGAGGAAAAATAATTATTGATGTGCCGAATTGGTATTGTTTTGCTCATACTTTTTATAAGTGGCTGTTAAAAATAACCGGCAAACAATACTCTTTTGGCTATGAAAAATCATTTAAGCGCAGTGAGCTTATTACTTTGTTCAAGGCTCGGGGCTTAGAAAAAATTCAACTCAGAGCCTATGATTTTGCCCATGGAGTCTTCCGGCTACAGGGTAATCATTTTTTAATAAGACTGCTTGCGGATATTTTATATTTAATTGAGAATCCAATATTTGAAGATCTCTTTGGATTCATGCTGTTGATAAAAGCCGAAAAACCTTTAAATAAACAATAAATAAGGATCAGATGAACATAGTTCTAATTTTTCCCAGAATAAAATATGGAGAACATTCTCCGCCTTTAGGCTTGGGATATCTGGCAGCTGTTTTAGAGGCAAAAAAACATAAAGTTACAATTATTGATCTGACATTCGAAAAAAACTTTGATTTTTTAGAACAACAATTAAAACAATTGAAGCCTCAATTAGTGGGAATAACTTGTCAGACTACATTCGCAGAAGACGCGTTTAAAGCAGCTAAAATCGTGAAGATTATACGGCCAGATGCTTTGCTTATTATCGGCGGTCCTCATCCGACAATTATGCCGGAAAAAACACTGGCTGAGTCAGGAGCGGATATTGCTGTTATTGGTGAAGGAGAGGATAGTTTGCTGGAAATTGTAGAAAAATTCGCGGATACACAGGATTTTTCTCAAGTCAAAGGGATATTTTACCGGAATAATGATCAGATTATATCAAATCCTGAGCGTACTTTTATTCAGGATCTGGATACTATTCTTTTTCCGGCAAGGCACTTGTTTGATCCCAGATACTTTGCTTATCCGGAAGTTACAATGATCAGCTCACGCGGCTGTCCCTATAACTGCTCATTTTGCCAGCCGACATTAAAGAAGCTTTTTGGCAATAAAGTCAGATTAAGGTCGCCGGAAAATGTAATTGCGGAACTTCAAATGTTAATAGGCAAATACCCAGGAAAAATAGTGCGGTTTCATGATGATACTTTTACTTGGGATAAAAAATGGGTATCTGAATTGTGTAAGCTTATAAAGGAAAATGATCTTAAATTTTTCTGGAATTGCAAGTCAAGAATCGATGTGTTAGACCGAGAGATGATTGCAATGCTCAGAGATGCCGGTTGTCAGCGGCTGGATCTGGGTGTTGAATCCGGATCATCACGCTTGCTTGACTGTATTTTAAACAAAGGAATATCAGTAGAAAAAATAAAAGAAATTTTTAATATCTGCGCAGAGGAGCAGATGCCGACATTGGCTTTTATCATGGTGGGCAGCCCGACAGAAACTCCGCGGGATATAATTGATACAATTAATTTGCTTGAGGAGATTAATTTTGATGGTTTGCATGTTTCTTTATTTACTCCTTTTCCGGGAACGGATATTTTTGATTATGCTTTAAAAAAAGATCAAATAGCCGCTAAATCATGGAGTGATTATGATTTTTACGCAAATGTTTCGATGCAAATGGAGCATTTTACTGCCGGACAGATTAAGGATATCAAACAAACTATTCAGCTGGGAGCGATTGCTAGTAATGTTTTTCGCAAGGTCAATGGCGCCTTAAATTTTATGATCAGGCATCCTCGTGCTTTTTTTAAATATTTACCTTTTTGGTTGAAATTAAAAAAGCTTAAGAAGAATTTGGCCCGCAAACAGCAGGTTTTAAATAATAAAGATAAAGAGAAAAATAATGGTAAAAGAAGAAGCAGTGTGGATTAAAAGTGTTTTAGGAAAACTGGATATAAAGAATATGGATGTGCTTGATGTGGGTTCATCGACAAAAGCATTTAGAACTAAAATTCAGCCGTATATCGATGAATATGTATTTGCTCCGCTGCGGAAGATGAATAATAAAATTTTTCATCTGGATAAAAAAAAAGATGAAGGTGTGGATTATGTTTTTGATATTAATCAGATGAACAGTGATTCAATCGCGCAAAAGTTTGATTTAGTTTTTTGCTGTAGTGTTCTTGAGCATGTTGATGATCGGAATAAAATTTGCGGTTTATTGTCTGGATTTTTAAAAGAAAGGGGATATCTTTTGGTAACTGTTCCGGAAGTTTATCGTTATCATCCTGATCCGATCGATACAATGTTTAGGCCAAGGATGAATCAATTTATTTCTTTGTTTGCTGAATTTGGTAATTTTGAGGTTATTGAAAAAAAAGTTGTGATTATTAATGACAAACAAAGATATACTAAAGCAATAAGCGAAAAATTGCGGTATAATCTGCCTTTTTTACGCTGGCGAATAAACTGTTTATTATTGAGGAAAAATAAATGAAAATAGCGGTTATTGTAACTGAATTTCCAGCGCTTTCTGAGACATTTATTCTGGAGCAGATTGTGGGTATTGTAAAAGCCGGGCATGATCTGGAAATATTTGCCACAACCGGGGCTGCTCAGAATAAACAGCATGCTGATATCGAAAAATTTAATCTTAAAAAACGCGCCTATTACTTTCCGCGAATCCCAAAAAATAAATCAATTCGGATTTGTAAGGCATTTTGCTTAGGCTTGATTAATTTTTATAAAAATCCGGCGATGATATTAAAAGCTTTTAATATTATGCGTTACAAGTCTTGTCGGCAGATTTATACAGTAATTCCTTTTTTAAATAAGGAGTTTGATATTATTCATTGTCATTTTGGACCAAATGGAATTTTGGGAACAGAGCTTAAACTGCTGGGGGTAAAAGGAAAACTATTAACCAGTTTTCATGGCTATGATGTTAATAATTATCCGATAACTTATGGTAAAGATGTGTATAGAAGGCTCTTTGCTACTGGCGATTTTTTTACTGCGAATACCCGGTTTACTTTGACTCAGGCTTTAGCGCTAGGAGTCCATGAGGAAAAAT
>JAHITE010000104.1 GCA_018817585.1 Candidatus Omnitrophota bacterium | reverse complement strand
GGCAATACAGTAATGGGACTACAAATCCAAAACGGAAACCACGGCATTTACGCTGAAAACATTACTTCTTTAGAAATAGAGCATAATATTATCACTAATAACGGCACCCCTTATGGTTCCGGTATTAGCCTGATAAGAAATGACGGGAATACCTGCTTTGCCCTGATTGACAGCAACACGATTTCAAGCAATGGTGGCAATGGGATTTCAATACAGAGCGAAAATTTTAGTACTTTGTCCTGTACTATCTCCCGTAACACAATCAACCTTAATTCAGGAAGCGGAATTTCTCAAATCTCAGGAGCTCTTATAAGCGGAGACACTAGTTCGCTTGCCAGCACTTTTTCCGGCAATACAATCTCCGGCAATTCAAGTAACGGGATTACCCTGCAAACCAACTGGGCGACAACAATGCCCACAATAGTCACAAGAAATAAAATTTACAGTAACGGTTCTGATGGCATTGAGTTAGATGACTTAGGAACCAGCGTGCTTACATTAGACATAGGTGGAGGAGAATTAAATTCAGAAGGCTATAATTCTATATACAGCCATTCCGGCTATGCTATAAATAATAATACACTTCTTACCGTTAAAGCCGAAAATAACTGGTGGGGAAGAACGCCCCCGCTTGCTGCTGATTTCAAAAAAGTAGATTATGCTCCCTGGCTCAACTCAGATCCTTTGTAAATGATTATTAATAAGCCAGTAATCCTGGATTTATTTCTTTAACTTTCAGCAAGATGCAAACGAGATAAACGCTCTTTAACAATATCAATAAATTTCGCTTGAACATCTTTCTCAATATGAGAATTGTTAATTATTAATTTTATATCATTGAGTTTTTTCACAAATTTTTCATAGCGAATTTTAGGAGGTATTTTAAGATAATCAGCCAACTTATCAAAATCATCTTTTTTTAGTTTATTTTTTCTCCCATTAATCGATAGTGCTGAATCTTCCTCATTAGCAATAACTAACTTTGAGCAAACAATATCATAAGCAGGTGTTAATCTAATTGTCGCCTTATCTCTATGGGCAATTGCATAATTCTTTAAATGAGCGTCTCCATTGCCAATAATAAAATTAAAAACAACTCTTTCAAAAAATAATTGAGTATCATATCCTGGAGCTGAAGATATTTCACTTAATTTACGTCCAATTTGCTCAACTGAACCTAAGTATTTATTGCTTGAGTCTAAAATCTGGGCAAACTCTTCCTGATGAATTTTTAATCCTCCCACCCGATCAAAACGTTTTATCACATACGCTAAGCTCCCATCTTGTAAAGGAATCAAGCAATGAGGAGGAACATCAATACTAAAATAAGCCGCAATATCCATGCAGCATTGCTCATTTTCTGGAATATTCGCAAAGTTAGAAACTTGCGGCTTTAAAATATATTCGCCACCCTTAGCTACAGATATTAGCGAAAGTTTCTTCTTGTCTAATCTTACTGATAATTTAGGCTGCACGCCGGAAATTGATAGTTTTCCTGTTGAATCCTGAGCTTTTTGAGATAAATCTTTTAAACCAAACTCAATAATTGGCAACTTATTCGTATTAAACATAGCTTTTATTAATTTTTTATCCATCTTTTTTCTCACTTACTTTCCTAACAGTTACCGCCCCTATTGTATCTTCGCTTGTCGTAGCAAGCAATAATCCAAAAAGATCGTTCCGATCAACTTTTTGCGCAGCACAGACTATGCCTAAATACCATCCCTCAGGTAATAGTCCCCTAAAAAAAGAAAATAATTCTTTTGAAACATATGGTTCTCTCCGTGGTGGCAAGGAGACAGAAATTCCTATATTTTCTTTCAAAAATTCTTCATTATATTCAAAAATATATCCTTCGCTCGTCTCTTTAATATCCCCGGCTAAGTCATCATTAAAAAAAACCTGCCCTTTTCTAGTTTCAGCCATACGCAACATCCATCTCATTATTATTTTTACTTTGTTTCATTCTTGACTAATTCTATGTGAACCCCGAGAAAATCTAGGACTTGGTTAAGCTTGTCTAAACGAACTGTGGGCTTGCCTCTTTCAAGCTCTCTTAAAAATCGCAAACCAACCCCGGTCCTTTTTGCAAATTCAATTTGACTTAAGCTAAGGCTTTTTCTCATATTCTTAATTTGTATACCGATAATAATTTGTTTCATCATAATATTAATATATCACCTAAAGGGTACAATTACAACTATTTTAAATTATTTTATACCCTTTAGGGGCTTTAAAATACATAATTACACCCTTTAGGGTGCATTAAATTTCATCCGTCCTGGTAAGCCAGTGTATAACCTGGACTACATTGACTCTGGGAGCATTGGGCGCGCGTATCGCCACATCTAATACATTGCCTGCTGGGTTTCGCTTAAGTACTGGAACCATGCCGTCGTATATATATTACCGTTGTCGTCATAGGAATAATCAATATTCTCATTGCTATGACTGCGGCTTAGAACTTCGTTGGCATCATTAAAAGTATAACTTAATATTATCCCATCTCTGTTCTCGGCGTAACAATTGCCCGCGGCATTAAAAGACGCTGAAACAAAAAGCGAAGAATTAAATCAAGAACTGGCATCCTTAGAATTTCAGAAAAAGAATACGTTCCAATCCCCTCCTAAAGAGTGGATTGACCATAGACTTAAAAACCTGCATTCAACATTAAGTAAGAACACTACTGCTTCTGCTTTAGCATTAAAGGGACTGCTGGGAACAATCAGACTTGACCCGATCGCGGAGAAAGATGGTGATATTTATTCGATGATTACTGACGAGCAATATACGTTTAAGCCGTATTATGTAGCGCACAAAAAAATTCAAACCCTTGCGCTATTAGATGATGAGCACAAGGGTTCGAATTGGTTTCAATGGCGGAGAGGCTGGGATTCGAACCCAGGGATCCAGTCGCCCAGATCAACTGCTTAGCAGGCAGCTCCGTTCGGCCACTCTGGCACCTCTCCGCAAATCTTTGATTTGCGAATGACAAAAATCTAATCCCAAAATCCAAAAATAATTACATACTTTTTGTTTTGCGTTTTATTTGTCATTTTTAATTTGACATTTGGCATTCCTGCCGCGCTTTTGTTTAAAGAATTCTGACAGCAGGTAGCCGCACTCATTAGCTAAAACACTATTGGTAACATTAATGCAATGATTAAGCTTTGAATTATTCGCGATATTAATTACTGAACCACAAGCGCCGGTTTTGGGATCATCAGCTCCGTAGATAATTTCTTTAATTCTTGATAGAACCAGCGCTCCGGCACACATTGAACACGGCTCAATTGTAACATAAATACTGCATTCCGACAACCACTTATTGTCTAAAAAATTCGCGGCCTGAGTAATCGCGATCATCTCCGCGTGCGCTGTAGGATCTTTAAGTCTCTCTATCTGATTATGCGCTCTGGCAATAATACTGCCTTTATGCACAATAACCGTGCCAACCGGCACTTCGTCGTCTGCAGCTGCTTGCTGAGCCTGCTTAATCGCAGCAGCCATGTAAAATTCATGCGGATTATTCTCGAACATATATTAAGTATTCTTTAACTTTTTTCAGCTAAAACATTGCCAATAGCTGTTTTTAACATTTGTTTTAGAGTTGTTTTACCTTTGGCTGTTTTAAAATATCTTTCTCTTCTTAATGCATCTATTTTAGATAAATGGG
>JAHITE010000103.1 GCA_018817585.1 Candidatus Omnitrophota bacterium | reverse complement strand
TGATATAGATGATGGACAAGGTAATGTAGTTCAAAAGCAGGGGACTAGTACAATAGATAATCATTGTTTGACAATTACCTCACCAGTACAGGGTAGCTTGATAAATCAAACAGTAACTCTTACTGCAATTCCCTCACAATTTATTAATTCCATGTTTTCGGTTTGGTTTTATTATCGTTTATCAAGTGAACAGGTCTGGAAACAAATAGGACTGGCCGTAAAGCAAACAGATAATTCTTATGCAATAGACTGGGATACAACAGGGTTTGAAAATCAAAATGTTGAGATAAGAGCATATTCTAGTTATCGAGATTTAAACAATTTAATTCGTAATGAGTATAGTCAAGTTTCAAGTTATACAATCAATAATCCAATAAATATTTTCAATGTCTCTGTCGCTCCAGACGCGTTTAGTCCGAATAATGACGGCAGTTATGATACAACGACTATTAGCTACAAACTGGTAAATGCTGGGGGAAATGTTACGATAAAACTTTATGATTCATTAAATAATTTAATAAAGACTTTAAAAGATGGAGCTTTTGAACCACAGGGAGATTATCAGGTAGTTTGGGACGGCAAAGACAATAGTGATCAGGTTTTAGCTGATGGAATTTATACTTATATAATTGATGTTGATGATAGATATGGCAATACAGCACAAAAACAGAGGACAATAACAATTGATAATCATGCTTTGACAATTACTCAACCAGTACAAGGCAGTAATATAAATCAGACAGTAACGTTTACTGCTGTTCCATCGCAATCAATTACATCTATGAGTTTTGTGCAATTTTATTATCGTTTATCAAATGAACAGGTTTGGGCTTATATTGGGTATGGATTAAAGCAAACAGATAATTCTTATGCAATAGACTGGGATACAACAGGGTTTGAAAATCAAAATGTTGACATAAGAGCTAGATCTCAGTATAGTGATTTAAACAATATAACCCGCACCGAGTATACAGTGCCTTTAACTTATACTATTAATAATGAAGTAAATATTTTTAATGTTGCAGCTGCTCCAGACGCGTTTAGTCCGAATAATGACGGCAGTTATGATACCACGACTATTAGCTATAAACTGGTAAATGTAGACGGATTGGTTACACTTAAGATTTATGATTCTTCGAATAATTTAGTAAAGACTTTGAAAAATATGGTTTTCGAGGCTAGGGGAGATCATTATGTAGAGTGGGATGGGGAAAATGAGGATTCTCAAATATTAGCAGATGGAATCTATAATTATTTTATTTATGTCGATGATGGTCAGGGCGATATAGTGCAAAAACAAGAGACAATAACTATTGATACCCACTTTATGGTTATTGCAGAGCCTCTGGAGAGTATAATAAGCGGACAGGTTAATATAAAAGCCGTTTCGTCAGAATATCTTACTAATGTAACAAGTACTCATTTTTACTATAGGCAAATAGGCGCAACAATCTGGAGGTTTATGGGTTCTGGAAAAAAACAGATAGATAATAGTTGGACATTTGAATGGGATACCACCAAATTAAGTAACAAAAATTACGAAGTGCGTATTACTGCCGATTATTCTGACTTAAACAATAATAACAGGACTGAATCAACTTTACCTGTACAATATACTACTAATAATATTTTAATTATGAGTTTTTCTCTTTCATCGTTAGTATTCTCTCCAAATGATGATAATGAAAAAGATAATGTGACATTTGCCGGGCAACTAACTTCATTTTACAATTGGACTCTAGATATTAAAAATGAAGGAGATATTACGGTTAGATCTTTTTTAGGTAATGATGAAAATATAAGTATTATTTGGGATGGAAAAGATGGAAGTGATACTTTTGTCCCGGAAGGTGTTTATACTGCTTACTTTGAGATTTATAATCCGGAAAATGGTGAAATCGCGGATCAGAAATCAGTAATTGTTGAAATAGATGTCACTCCGCCTATCGCGATAATTACACAACCTGTTAATGACCAAATTCTTTGGAATGAGGTAGCAATAGAGGGTACAGCGGAAGATAAAAATCTTCTGGAATATCAACTCCAATACGGACAAGGGGAAACTCCCCTATCCTGGATAACTATTTTTTCATCATCTTTAGAAAAAACTAATGAAAAATTAGCTGATTGGGATACTTCATGGCTAGATAATAATTCTTATGTGCTGAAATTAGTTACTGATGACGTTGCAGGAAATATTGCTGAATATTCAGTTCCCATTATATTGGATAATCTCCAGATAACGGATGTTGCAGTTGATAATATTGCTTTTTGTCCGGTCGAAGGCCAAAAAGTTAATATTGCATTCTCTATAAATAAGGATTCCCTCGTAACTGCGAGCATATATGAGGAAGAATCAAAGAGTCTGGTTAAGCATATATTGGGTAATGATCAATATTCAGCAGGGACTTATAGTATTGAATGGGATGGCAAGCATGATTCAGGTTGGATTATGCCTGCAGAAGCGTACTACTTTACAATTTTTGCTGAAGACGGTACAGGAAGAATCGCTAGATACAATGATCCAATCATATATAGAGATATACCTCTTTCGACTAACGCAGTAGTAATTCCGGGTGATTTTAATCCGTATAAAAATGAACTAGCCGAAGTGCATTATGATATGTCTGAGATAGGAAAAATGAGAATAGTGGTTAGAACGGGATTGATAGAGGAAGACGTAAAAGTATTGTGTGATTATGAACCTCGTTTATCTGGACATAATATTGAAGTTTGGGATGGAAGAGATGATAATGGTGATATTAGAAATGGATCTTATGCTATTTATTTTGATGTGCATAAAGCTTTGCCTAGAGATTGCATAATCATTAAAAATAACGCCATTGATGTTATTAATATCAAAACTGAAGCATATTTAATTGTTCCGGCTAATAATCAGATTAGTACCATCTATTATGAATTAATTGCTAATTCTGTGGTAAGGGTAGAAATTGAAGACCCTAACGGAAATTATTTTACAACAATTATATCAGATATGGCTCAAAATGCCGGCAGCTATAATATCGAATGGGATGGCGCAGATGCTGGAGGTAATCTTTGTTTTATTGAAGGGGATTATAGAGTAAGAATCACTGCCGGTGATCCGAATTCAAATTATGAAATAACTAAAACAGCGACTATTTTAGTGTATAAGGATTAAGTATGAAAATTAAACTTTTTGGATTTATCTTAGCTTTTTTATTTATTTTCTGTAATGAATCTTGGGCAGCGGAAAAGATAATTTATTCATCACTGGTTGACGGATACTGGCAGATATATATAATGGATACTGACGGTAGTCATAAACAGCAGCTGACAAATTCATTGGTGGATAAAAAATTTCCAGTTTATTTAAAAAACTCTAATAAAATACTATATAAAACCAGCAATAATGAGTTTTTTCTTATAAACAGTGACGGCAGTGATACTCAGAAATTTTTGAGTGATTTGGGAAGCATTACTGATGCCGCGTACAATGAGCGCCTTAAAAAAATAGTTTTCTCTAGGTTCAGACAGGAGACTTTGGATAATTCTGATATCTGGATGTCGGATATTGATGGAAATAATTTAACTATTTTAACCAACGACTGGGGATTGCAATACTGCCCGAGTTTTTCTTCTGACGCTAAAAAGATAGTTTATACTTCAGGCCATGGATTCGGAACTCATGAGATTTATACTCTTGATCTTGATACTAAAAAGTCTGTGCGTTTGACCGAAGATCAAGCATTAGACTTTTTTCCGGTTTTTTCTCCTAATGGTAAGAAAATTGCTTATGTTTCTGATGTTAGCGGAAATTATGATATCTGGATTATGAATATTGATGGAAGCAAGAAAACGCAAATAACAAAAGATCAAGCCATGGATACTCGGCCGTTTTGGGCCCCTAGCGGCAAAGAGATTGTTTTTACTTCTACGCGTTCCGGTAATCTGCAGATTTGGAAGATGGATAAAACTGGCAATAATTTTATTCAATTAACATTTGATCAGGAATCGCAACACCCGTTTTGGGCAGGAGAGTTTGAATGAAAAGATTTGGAATAGGCTTTTTACTGCTATCAGCAATTATGTTTATTGGAGGATGTTCTCTAAATAAGAGTTCTTTGCGTCAAATAAAACCTGAGGCAGGATTATCTATTTCCAGGGTGTCTGCTAGTAAAAAAACACTTGATCTGGAAAAAGATAATGGAGATGAGATAAAATTTTTTCTTTCCCAGCCAGCAGAGCAAGTTGAGCTAAAATTATATAATCTGAATGACCAGTTAATTAAGTCTTTGCAGGCTAAAAGCCTTAAGTCCGGGTTTAATAGTTTCTTTTGGGATGCTACAAATGAAAATGGAGAAAAAGTCAAAGGTGATATTGTTATTTATACCATATTAGCGAAAAATGGACCGGAACATTATACGTATGATCCTGCGGATAAAAGCGCGGGAAATGAAATGCATGTCCGTGATTTTACTTTTGAT
>JAHITE010000102.1 GCA_018817585.1 Candidatus Omnitrophota bacterium | reverse complement strand
GTTTTTCCTTTTCCTAAAAATTGTATATTTTGCGCGATAACTTCGAGAGTATTCCGCTTGGCCCCATCAGGAGCCTGCCATGAACGGCTCTGCAATCTTCCCTCAACAAATACCGGACGGCCTTTAAATAAATATTCACTGCAGATCTGAGCCAGCTTTGCCCAGCAAACAACCCGAACATAACTAACTTCTTCTTTTTTTTCTCCAGTAGTAGAATTAAACGCTCTGCTCATCGCGATAGTAAAAGTGGTAACTGCTGTACCGCTTGGCGCATAACGCAACTCAGGATCACGAGTAAGATTTCCCATGAGCAAAACTTTATTTAAATTTGCCATTTCTCCTCCTTATGATTCCTTGTTAATGATCATAACCCGCAGAATTTGATCGTTAAGCTTAAAAATACTTTCGATTTTTTTAACCGCGGCAGGGTCCAAAGTAAAATCAATACAATAATAAAATCCTTCACTCTGTTTTTTAATATCAAAAGTGAATTTTTTCTTTCCCCAGCTTTGCACTTCTCCAGGAACACCGATATTCTTTGTAATAACTCCCTTGATTTCTTCAACCTGCTTTTCCTGCGCGTCATTGTCCAGGGAAGCTTTTAAAATAAAAACTCCTTCATAATTATTCATCGTCTGAATTCTCCCTTCCTTTTGTATTGAATTTATTCATTGCAAAATCTATATCTTTTTCCAACCAGCTCAAAGCCGCGTTTTTTGCTAGTTCTATTGTTTTTTGAGCAGTTAGTTCATCATCTTTATTAACAAAACCGCTCAAAACATATTTAGCTAAATCCACGCCAGGCATTGCCGCGTTTACACCAAAACGTAATCTGGCAATATCCAAAGTCCCCAGATCTTTTATAATAGAACGCAAACCATTATGCCCGCCAGCGCTGCCGAATTTACGAATTCTAATACTTCCCAATTTTAAATGCACATCATCAAAAATAATTAATATATCCGCCAAGGGTATCTTAAAATAATCAACAAAACTTCTAACCGCATTACCACTCAAATTCATATATGTCAGCGGCTTTACCAGAAGAAAACCAACATCATTAATTTTTCCCTGGATAAAACTGGCATTAAACTTACGTTGATTTAAAGAAACATTCAGCTCTTTGGCTATTGATTCTACAACCCAAAAACCCGCGTTATGCTTTGTGTTTTTATAATTTATACCGGGATTCCCAAGTCCAACTATAAGTTTTATAGCCATATAAATAATCAACCTTTAGTTTAGCCTTGAGCTTAATCGAGTTTGCTGTTTCTAATTTAATTTCAATCTAGCACTAAAAACTATTTCTTTACTTCTTCTTCATCTGCTTTGCCTTTTTTAATTACTTCAGGCTCACCAGAAGATTGTTCAGCTTCAAGTTCTTCATCAGATTTTGCTTCTGTTTCATATTTTACTAAAACAGCTACCTGCTCAAGATTACTAACGGCATGAACCCCTTCCGGCATAATCAACTCTTTGACATGAATTGAATCGCCAATTTTTAAACCAGAAACATCAACAATTATCTGTTTCGGTAAGCTCATTGGCAAACTTTCTACTTCAATTTCATGCAATACATGTTCCAGAATTCCACCTTCTTTTACTCCCGGAGCATCACTATCACCTTTAGTAATAAGCGGTACATATACGCGAATTTTTTCAGTCATATTAATCAATTGAAAATCCACATGTAAAACATTATTTTTAATATGATCAATCTGCAGCTCTTTAATAATCACCGGATGCTCAGCAGTCTTGCCATTAATATCTAGTTTTAAAGTAATAATTGAGGTTTCTCCATACTTATGCACAAGCTTAACTAATTCTTTATGATTAACTTCAATTTGAACCGGACTTTCTTTTTTAGCATACATGATTGCCGGCACAGCGCCCAGAGCTCTTATTTTTCGTACCGCGGAAGTCCCGCTGCCTATTCTAATTTTTCCATTTAATAATACATTTTCCACTTGTAATTCCTCCTTTATAAGCATCATTTTAAATAAATCATATAAATAAAGAGCTTACAGACTCTTCATTGTGAATTCTTTTGATTGCCTCCGCAAGTAATTTCGCGATACTGACAACCTTAACCTTTGGGTGCTTTTTATCAGCAGAGATCGGAATAGAATCAGTAACAACGATTTCTTTTAAACCGCTTTTTTCTATTCTTTCCAAAGCCGGTCCGGAAAATACTCCGTGGGTAACTCCGGCATATACTTCTTTTGCCCCTTTTTTCTTAAGCGCGTTTGCTGCTTCAGTCAAAGAACCGGCAGTGGCACACATATCATCAATTAAAATCGCGATCTTACCTTCAACATCCCCTAAAACATTCATTGCTTCCGTACTTAAGCCATCAATCCGGCGCTTGTCAACAATCCCTAAAGGCGCGTCCAGTCTTTTAGCAAAAGCTCTGGCCATTTTCACACCGCCCACATCAGGAGAAACAATAACAACATTCTCACCCGCAAATTTTCTAAAATGTTCAATCAAGACTGGAGCGGCAAAAAGATGATCAACTGGAATATCAAAAAAACCTTGAATTTGACCAGCATGTAAATCCATGGTTAAAACTCTATCCGCGCCAGCATTCGCGATTAAATTAGCCACTAATTTTGCCGTAATCGGTACACGCGGCTGATCTTTTCTATCTTGTCGGGCATAACCATAATAAGGAATAACCGCGGTTATTCTTCCGGCAGAAGCCCGCGCTAAAGCATCGATAAGAATTAATAACTCCATCAGGTTATCATTAGTCGGAGGACAGGTCGGCTGAATCACAAAAACATCTTTTCCTCTGACATTTTGATCAACTCGAACTTGTATTTCGCCTTCGCTAAATTGACCGACAAACGCATCACCTAAAGCAACCCCCAAGTGTTTACAGATATCTTTTGCCAGCTGAGGATTCGCGTTACCGGTAAATACTGTCAATCTTTCTTGCATTAGCCTGACCTTTCAATTTTTTATAATCATTTTTAGCTTTTAACTTTTAGCTATCAACTAGCCATTAGCTATTAACTTATTTGTCTTTTTTAATTCACGCGCGGGAATACCAATTACTACAGTATTATCCGGCACATCTTTATTTCTAGTAACAACCGTGCCAGCACCCGTCATCGCGTATTTGCCAATTTTTACTGGAGCAACTAAAATAGTCCCTGTACCGATAAACGCTCCTGATTTTATTATTGTCTTATTTTTATTTTTACCGTCATAGTTAGCGACAATAGTCCCGGCGCCGATATTAACATTATCTTCAATATCAGTATCGCCAATATAGCTTTGATGCTTTACTTTTGAAAACTCACCAATGCTTGAGCGATTAAATTCAACAAAATTGCCTAAGTTTACATTATTGGCAATATTTGAACCAGAGCGTACCCGGCAAAAAGGCCCCAAACTGCAGTTTTCACCAACTACAACATTACTTTCAATAATCGTAAACGGATAAATAACCGTATCTTTTCCAATCTGAACAGCTTCATCAATAAATGTAGTTTTCAGATCAAGAACCGTTACCCCTGAGGCTACGGTTTTTTTCAGAATTCTATTTCTGAATATTTCATAAGCCTGAGCTAAACTTTCTCGAGAATTAACACCCAATATTTCATCCTGATCCAATGTCTCTACCGCATTTATCATAAGCTTTGCATTGTTCATCACAGCGACAACATCTGTCAAATAATATTCTTTTTTCTTATTATCCGGCTTTACTTTTTTTAAAGCATCAAACAATTCATTAGCTTTAAACACATAAACCCCAACATTTATTTCCTCAATAGCCCGTTCATAAACAGTAGCATCATTCTCCTCTACAATTTTAGCAAGATTTCCAACAGCATTCCTGACGATTCTCCCATAGCCAACAGGATTATTGGTCCGGACTGTAAGCAATGTTCCCGCTGCATTATTTTCGCAATGTTTTTCCAATAGATTTTTTATGGTTGTACAAGTAATCAGCGGCGTATCGCCATAAATAATCAGCAGGCGTTGGTCCTTATTTTTAAAAATTTCCTCATCATTTATTTGCCAAACCGCGTCGCCCGTGCCCAGCAGATTTTTTTGCTGTACACATTTAGCTTTTTGGCCAACATATTTTTCCACCAGTTCTGATTTATAACCAGTTATAATAAAGATGTTTTCAATCCCTGCATCCTGAACATTATCAATTACATGCCCAAGCATTGGCTTGCTTCCCATTTTATGTAGAATTTTCGGAAGATTTGAATTCATTCTGGTGCCTTCACCAGCAGCTAATATCACCGCACTAATATTTTTCATATTTGCCTGATTTGTTAATTCCTATTTCTAAATAATTATTGTTGGTTTTAAAGCAAAAAAACTATTACTCGCTTAGCTACCCTAAGTAAGCAGATTAAATATATAAAAATGGCTGCCCGGCATGGACTCGAACCATGAACAAAAGATCCAAATTCTTTCGTGTTGCCAATTACACCACCGGGCAATTTTTATTCAATCAAATTCTAAAACTATTAATCTATAAAATCATGACTGTGTGCTGATTCATACTCTTCAGATCCAGGGGCCTTTGCCGCTTCAAAATCATAAGACTCTAAAACTTTTTTTTGTATGTATTCCCTGCACTCTGGAGTAATCGGATGTGCAATATCTTTATGCTCAGTCTGACGAGCTTCTTCTGGAGTTTGAACTGGCTTTACTTGCTGGTTCTCTATATTTGCGCTGCACTGATTACAATACTTACTGCGTACTACATTGCGATGTCCACACGCAGGACAAGTTATTTTCATTTTTGCTGATGGCATGGCAACAAATAATCCCTTGCTGCCCTCGATTACTTTCACATCTCTGACAACAAAACAATTATCAAAGGTTACGGTAACATAAGCTTTTAATTTCTTATTACTGTCCTTATTACGCAAAAATACTCTTACTTCAGTAACTTCCATCTTCGAACCACTCCTTTCCAAGATGCACGCAGTTATAGACTTCTCACCACCATTACATCATAAGCGCCCTGAAACTCCTGCTTAAGCTTTATTGCCTCCTTTCGGGAATTCATCAAACCAAAAATTACTGAACCGCTCCCAGACATTAAAACCGCCCTCACGCCATGGGCGGATATCATTTGTTTTATCTTGTTAAGCTGCTTATATTGTTTAAAAGCCGCTGATTCCAGACGGTTAAACAATGTTTTTTCAATCAGTTCCATTCTTTTACTTCTTAGTGCATGAACCAGCAGTTTAACATCATTTTTTGTCCTTGTCAAGCTTGAGGATAGCCTGCCATAAACCTCTTTTGTGGAAACAGAAATATCGGGTTTTACCAGCAATATCCAGAACTTATTTTCCAGATCTAAAGGAGTTAATTTATCTCCCCTAGCTCTACCGATTGCCGCAGTATAATTTGTTACAAAAACCGGCACATCAGCCCCGATTTTTCGAGCCAAACCCAATAATTCCTTTTGCTCCAGGCCTAATTTCCAGAGTTTATTCAAACCCAACAAGGCCGCGGCAGCATCACTAGACCCACCGCCCAAACCGGCAAATACCGGTATCTTTTTCTGAATTATTATATGCGCGCCTTTATCAGAACCCGTTTTCTGCTGTAATAGTTTTGCGGCCTTATAAACAAGATTTGTCGCGTCCTCTGGAACATCAGGATGCATACAGCTGATTTTAATCCCTTTTTTGATTAACTTAAAATTTAATTTGTCAAAAAGCCCTATTTTCAAAAACAAAGTTTCAATATTATGATAACCGTCTTTGCGTTTATTTAAAACTTCCAGAAATAAATTTATTTTCGCCGGAGCCTTAATAATCATAGTTATTTCTTCAACATTTTCATAACTGAACAAACAATATCTTCTGACTGCAAACCATATTCTTTAAGCAAGTCCGTTTCATCACCGGATTGGCCAAATCTATTCCTAACCCCAATCCGGGCAAGCGGAATAGCGCAAGCGCATTCCGCAACCACTTCCTCGATCGCGCAGCCAAGACCGCCAGTAATCGAATGTTCTTCGCAAACTACCATCGCCTTTGTTTTTTTAATCATTTCTCTGACAATGACTACATCAATCGGTTTAATTGTGTGCATATTAATTACCGTAGCTTTAATATTGTTTTTTTCAAGTTCCAGCGCGGCATCCATCGCGAATTTCGTCATGATTCCGCAAGCAAAAATCGACACATCTTCGCCCTGTCTTAGCACTTCCCCTTTTCCTAATTTAAACGGTTCCTTATGCTCAACAGTCGGAACCTTTGATCTGCCCAAACGGATATATACTGGTCCATTTATATCCAATGACGCTTTTATCGCGTCTTTTGTCTGAGGACCGTCACAAGGCACGATCACTGTCATATTCGGAATTACCCGCATTATCGCGATATCTTCTAAAGCCTGATGCGTTGCTCCGTCCGGGCCAACAGTTATTCCGGCATGAGTTGCCACTATTTTCACATTCAGATTGCTGTAACATATTGAATTGCGCACCTGATCCCAAGCCCTTCCAGTGGCAAACATGGCAAAAGTTGATGCAAACACAGTTTTTCCGCAACTAGCCAACCCTGCGGCTGCTCCCATCATATTCTGCTCAGCAACTCCAAAATTAAAAAATCTATCTGGAAATTCACAGGCAAAAAAAGCGGTTCTGGTTGAACCGGATAAATCAGCGTCCAAAACAACAATATCTTTATTTTCTTTTCCCAATTCAATTAATGTTTTTCCATAAACATCACGCTGGTACATCATTTCATTACTCATCAGATAACTCCTTTAACGCGATTGCTTCTTCTTCTTTTGTTGGGGCAATTCCATGAAAATTAACTACATTCTCCATAAAAGAAACATCTTTTCCCTTTACCGTATGGGCAATTATAATACTTGGTTTACCCTTGATTTTTTTTGCCTGCTCAAAAGCATTAAGAATCTGTTTAATATCATGGCCGTCAATCTCAATAACATTCCAGCCAAAAGCCTTCCATTTATCGCCAATCGGCTCAATATTCATCACCTCTTTAATGCATCCATCAATCTGAAATCCATTTTGATCAAGAATCGCGCAAATATTGTCAGCTTTAAAATGCGCCGCGGCCATTGCCGCTTCCCAAATATTCCCTTCCTGAATCTCTCCATCTCCCATCAGACAATATACGCGATAGTCTTTTTTATCAACTTTAGCCGCTAAGGACATTCCCAAGGAAACAGATAACCCCTGACCCAATGAACCGCTGGCAACATCAATGCCCGGAACTTTAACATCCGGATGGCCCTGCAATAAAGCGCCAAAATTACGTAAACTATCTAGATGCACTCGATCAAAATATCCGCATTCAGCTAAAGCAACATACCATATCGGACAACAATGCCCTTTAGACATATGAAATCTATCCCGATCCGGCCATTTGGGATCATCTGGATTATGCCGCAAAACTTTAAAAAACAAACAAGTTAAAATGTCAGCAGCGGATAATGATCCCCCGGGATGGCCTGATCGCGCTTTGGTTAGCATCTTAATTACTTCCCGCCTCATATGTTTTGCTTTTTTCTCTAATTGCTTGATTTCCACTTATAAACTCCTTGTTGATATCCTGTCCGAATAATTAGCTGAACATTTTATTTTCTAATCATAATACGGCAATGTCAATAATTCGTCAACATCAACATTCCGATATTCTTTAAGTTCCGATTCCTCAAAAACAACAAAATTTCTCAGTAATTCATTTTTTACAATCAGCTGCTTAAATCCGCTAAATTTATATTGTGCCAGAACCTGTTCAGCCATATTCAAAATTATCGGAACGTAAATTTTATTAAACCGCTGATTATTCCTTAAAGACAAAGAAAAGAAAAACACATCTTTATCTTCCATAAAAGTACAGGAAACTTTAGCCTTGTTAACTACTGAAGAATTCAGACTGAGATTTATCCTTTGGGTAATCTGCTCTGCCAAAAATTTTGGCAATGTCATTTCTTCGATATCAAAATCAAACGGCGCTTCTTTAATCAATTCCGCGTTAAAATTTACCTGCCACAATATTCTTTTTCGATACTCTTCCCTGCCTATCCAGCCATTCATAAATTTATAGACATCATCCATACAGCGGACCAAAATCACTTCCGCGGCAGTAGCCTTAACATCGGCAGCAATAATTGTATAAAAATCTACTTTTGCGTCAGTACTAAACAGCATGCGTGATGTACTGAGGATAACATTTTCAATTTTGCTTACAGCTTCTGGTAAAATATCCAGATTAGAATTAAATATTTTATCCAGCGGTATAAACACAACTATGCTGCGGCCTATCAGCTTTACCTGAACATCAATATTGTATGTTTCTTTGCAAAGATTAATCAATGACTCCTCTAGTTTTTCTTTAGGATAACTAGGAGCGCAGCCACTAATATTAAAAATTAGCAAAGAAATTAGGCTTAAAAGACTAAGTCTTTTGCTTACCCGGATCAACCTTGCCAAATTCCTTAAAAATAGCTTCAATCTGATCATATTCTAATTCTTCTTTTTCGAGTAATTCATTAGCAAATCTATCTAAAATATCCTTTTCTTTTTTTAAAAGATTCTGTACTTCTTTTAGGCAATTCTGTAAAATCTGGTTTGTTTCTTCATTTAAGCTTTGCTTCAGAGATTCGGATAATTGATCTGGCGGAATCGCGTCATAATCGCCAATATGCCCGGAAAGCCCCATTCCATATTTCCAAACCATTTGATGCGCGCAAGACATTGCTGATTTAAAATCACTAGATACCCCAAGGGTTGTAATCCCAAACTGAATTTTTTCCGCGGCATACCCGGCCAAAGAAACTTTTATCTGCGCCATAACGTGATTTAGATTGAGTCCGACATATTCTTCTCTAGGCTGATGATGCACAACACCCAAAGAACTTTTCCTCGGAATAATTGAAGCTTTAAACACATCATTATAAGGATGCAGGAAAAAAGTAGCAATAAGATGCCCTGCCTCATGATAGGCTGTCATCATGCGCTCTTTATCCGTCATTTTCATTCTATGCTTAAGCCCCAGATCAATTCTTTCCATTGCTTCACTTAGTTCTTTATGTGAAATCATATCAATTTTATTTCTGGCCGCAACTAATGCAGATTCTCTTACCACATTTTCTATATCAGCCGGAGTCTTCCCAACCGCTTGCCTAGCCAGTTTTTTAATATCAAGATCCGGCACGCATTTCACCTTATTAAGATAATATTTAAAAATAGCTTCTCTTTGGTCTGAATCCGGCAGACTAAAATAAATTTTTCGATCAAATCTTCCAGGACGCATTAAAGCCGGATCCAAATGCCCTTCCGCGGCATTAGTCGCTCCGATGATAACAATATTCGCTCCTCCAGTAACACCATCAAGTTCTACTAAAAGCTGATTTAAAGTATTATTAGTTTCCTGTCCACCGCCCATGCTAAAAGAACGCACACGGCCGACGGCATCAATTTCATCAATAAAAATTATACAGCCGCCATTAGCATACGCCAGCCTTCGCGCCTTATGAAACATCTTCCGGATTCGGCTGGCGCCAACCCCGACAAACATTTCCACAAATTCACTACCGGACATGCTCAAAAAAGGCACTCCAGTTTCTGTGGCAATTGCTTTAGCTAAATAGGTTTTTCCGCAGCCAGGAGGCCCAACCATCAAAATACCTTTGATAAACTGCGCGCCCATGTTTTTAAGCGAAGTACGGTCAAGTAATAATTGGGTTACTTCCCGCGCTTCCTGAACAGCTTGATCAATACCGATAACATCAGAAAATTTAATATTTACTTTTGTCGGGTCAACTTTATTGGTTTTCATTTTCCCCATATAACCGAACATAACTGAAACATATATAAACGCGCCAATTGCCGCGCTTATCAGCATAATTAACATCTGCAAAGGCATGCTCGCTAAGATTGATGTCCTGGCATATGATTCAAGACGCGATATCCCCACAGCAGATAAACCAATCAATACCAGTGCGACAAAAATAATAAGTATCGCTACCCAATAATCTTCAACGAAGATTTTGATTTTTCTGAAAATTGTAATTTTATTCATGATGCCCCCTTTATCATTTAGCCTGAACTGAATCATTTTTCAGCGTCTCAAGCTTTTCCTGAACATCTTTTTGCTTAGAATCAATTTCAAGCGACTTTTCCCATTGCGCCTTAGCTTTATCTTTTAAGTTTTTCTGAAAATAGACATCACCCAAATGATCATGAATCACCGCGTCAGAACTTAAAATCCTAACAGCTTGCTCGAGCAATTCCTGAGCTTTTTTAAAATCCCCTTTTTTATAATAAGCCCATCCCAGAGAATCAATATACGCCCCATTTTCCGGATCAAGCTTTAAAGCATTATTTATCAACTCAATCGCTTTATCGAGATTTTCACCTTCTTCGACATACATATACCCCAAATAATTACAGGCATCCGCATTATTGGGATTTAGTTCTAAAGTCTTCGCGAACTGTTTTTTTGCCGATTCACGTTTACCCTGTTTCTCATATAAAGCTCCGAGATAAAAGTAAACAAGTTCATCATTAGGGTTGATTTCAATTGTTTTGGCATAAAATTGTTCGGATTGGATATAATCTTCCTTTAAACTGTACGCCAATCCTAAAAGCAGATACAGCCGGGATTTATCTTTCAGCAATGGTTCAGCATCCGATAATATCTCAATCGCCTGATCTGTTTTGTCTTGCTTTAGATAAATATGCGCTATTTCAAAATAAGTATCAATCACTCTGGGATTAAGCACTAAAACTTGCTTAAAGTTTTCCAAAGCATCTCCCAGCATATTACGATTCACATACAGCTGTCCCAATCTGAAATATGCCAAAGCATTGGTGGGATCAAGTTCAATTGATTGCTCATAAGCTTGCTGTGATTTTGCGATTTCATTTTGTAATTCATAGACAAGACCTAATCCTAAATAAGCTTCAATATACTTAGGCGATATGCTGATTGTTTTTTCTAAATAAGTTATCGCCAAATCATACTTTTCAATTTGGCTGTTCAGCATACCCAGATTAAAATATACATAGGGCAGATTAATCTCCTTCTGAGCTAAAGATTCATACACCGAGATTGCTTTATCAAATTTATGACCTAAAACATACAAATCAGCTAAACTAAGACTAGCCTGATTGTTTTCCGGATCAAGAGTAATCGCTTGCTCATAAAACTTTTCCGCCAGACTAAGATCACCCAATGATGTGTAAATCAAACCCAGAAGTAATCTGACTCTGATATCCTCAGGTGAAAAATTTAAGACGTTTTCAAATTGAGCGATCGCATTATTAAAATCACCTTTTTTAAAATAGGCGATTCCCAATTTAACAAAAATAGCGGAAGATTTCTTGTCGAAATTAACCGCGGTCTCATATTCTTTTATCGCTAATTCCAGCTGATTTTCTTTTTCATATAAAAGCCCACGCAAATAGTGTGCGTAGGCTTTTGAGAACAAGGGCTTTTTACCTGCTGAGTTTTTCGATCTAATAACCGCGTGGTTATAATCTATTTTATTAAAACTCCTTCCCAAAGATGCCTTATGGGAAGAACAGCCATTTAAAATAAAAGAAAATATTAACAGCAACAGTATCACACCGCAAGCATATCGCTTATCAGCTCTCATTACAATATTAGCCTTTATGAGTTCTTTTTCTTATGTCTATCTCTTCTTAATCTCTTTTTTCTTTTGTGAGTAGATATTTTCTTTCTTTTTCTTTTTCTTCCGCAAGGCATTATATTTCCTCCTTCAAGGTGTATTCCGCTTAAGGTATTACTTTTGTTAAATTATACTCGATTATGTCTTCAGCACCCGCTTTTTTTAATTTCTGGATTAATTCTCTTACATTTTTCTCATCAGCAATAATTTCAATCGCGTACCAATCTTTTCGGGAAAGATTTGATATCGTAGGATTTCGCATTGCTGGCAGCAAAGCAAGTATATTTTCCAGGTTTTTTTCACTCGCGTTTAACTTTAATCCGACTTTATCTTCTGCTAAAATAGCACCCTTTAACAACATGGCGATATTTTCAATTTTTTCCCTTTTCCAATCATCCTTCCAAGCAGTTTTATTGGCAATAAGCTGAGTAACACTTTCACATAAAGTATCGATAATCTTAAGATTATGCGCCCGCAAACTTGATCCGGTTTCTGTAAGCTCAACAATAGCATCAACCAGCTCCGGCACTTTAGCCTCAGTCGCCCCCCAGCTAAATTCCACATCAGCCTTAACTTTATTTTTCTTAAGATATTGTTTTGTAACATTTACTAATTCAGTAGCCAGCCTTTTGCCTTGCAAATCGTTAACACTTTTAATTTTTGAATCATTCGGCACAGCAAGTACCCAGCGCACAGGTGTTTTTCCTTGTTTCGCGTACATTAAATCAGCCGCGACTACAACTTTCGCGTTATTCTCTAAAGTCCAGTCAGCACCAGTAATCCCGCAATCCAAAACCCCATTTTCAATATAGCGCGGTAACTCCTGAGCTCTTAATAGCACCGCCTCAATTTCCGGATCATCAATCCGCGGAAAATAAGAGCGGCTGGAAACACTAACAGAAAATCCGGCTTTTTTCAGCATCCGAAGTGTTGATTCCTGTAAACTCCCTTTAGGCAATCCAATTCTTATCTTTTTCTTCATTATCCCACCATTATTTGAATAGTTAAATTTTAATTTCTTTATATTCTATATGTTTATCTTTGAAATGTCAATACAAACCCAGATATAAAAAGCGATATAAAAAGCCACTGATAACTTAAACAAGATTATTATTTAAGCAAAACAGTGACTAAAGCCTCAAACTTCCCATTGCTTATGAATCCAATTAACCCATTGTCCCGGGTATTGGCGAATATATTTCTCGATAATGTCAATCGTATTCTGAAGATTAACTTTAACATCTCGTTCCATGTCCCCGGAAATATCCAGTTCTACCTGAGGTTCAATTTTTAGAATATGATTATTATCCTTTTTCCGGACAATAAACATTGGAACCAGCGCGGCTTTCGTACTTAAAGCCAGTTTAATCGGCCCGCTGGCTACCTTGGCCGCTCTGCCAAAAAAATTAATTTGCAGCCCTTCTGTACCAAAATTCTGATCCATCTCAATAATTAAAACATGATTACGACTAAGGGTTTGAATACAGCGACGCATACAAGTAACAATCGGACGATTAAATATAACTTTTTGTCCTGCCTGGCGACAAAAACCCATCATAATTTTTTCAACCCGCTTATTGCGCGCATGCCTGGCTACAAAAGTAGATTTATACCCCAAAGAGGTTAACATTCCGCCCATTAGAGTAAAACTGCCTAAATGCGCGCTCGCGCCAATAACTCCTTTACCTTTACTCAATGCTCTTTCTAAATGCTCAATGCCTTGAATTTCAATTGAAGCTGCCAGCTGCTGTTTAGAAAAGTCCTTGTATCTGACAGTATCTAATACTATATGCCCCATAGTATTAAAACTCTGCTTTGCGATTAACTTTAATTCGGCTGAAGAAAAAGAGTCACCCATAGCACGGTTCAGGTTCATCAGCGCGATTTTTCTGTTTTTATTAGCACAAAAATAATAAACCCGGCTCAAAATACTACCCACAAAATAAGCTATCCCTCTTGGGGAAAACCGGATTGTTCCGATCAGCACCTGTAGGCCGAGAACACTAAGCAAAGAAACTACTTTTTTCTTAATTATTTTCTTCATCGCCATAGAATACTATAAATATATAACAAGGTCAATATTAAAAGGTTACAGAGGCTAATGGCTAATGGCTGATAGCTTATGGTTAAAAGTCAATAACTCATAACTGTTGACAAAATATTCTCAAGTGTGCTACAGTTTATTAGTTATGAAGAAAATAAAAGTTGCCGTTATCGGCGCAGGACATTTAGGAAAAATTCATGCTCGCATTTATTCTCAATTTAAAAACTGCGCGCTAGTCGGCATTTGTGATACTGACTTGGAAAAAGCACAAACCCATGCTCAAAGTTTCTCCACAAAAGCATATACAGACTACACCCAGCTTTTAAACAAAGTTGATGCCGTAAGCATTGCTACCCCGACTAGTTCACATTTTAAAATAGCCGCTGAATTCCTCAAACATAAAGTTCATGTAATGGTGGAAAAACCAATAACAAAAAAAATTACCGAAGCAGAAAAACTCATAGATTTAGCTGAAAAAAACAAAGTCCTGCTTCAAGTAGGACATGTAGAGCGTTTTAACCCGGCAATTAAAGCATTGTCTCGATTTTGTAAAAACCCGCAATTTATTGAATGCCATCGATTAAGCCCCTTCCCTTTACGGGGTACTGATGTCAGCGTAATTCTTGATTTAATGATTCATGATATTGATATCATTCTTTCTTTGGTTAAATCCCCTCTAAAAAGCATTCACGCGATTGGGGTTAACGCGATTTCTCAATTTGAGGACATTGCCAATGTCCGGCTTACTTTTACCAATGGCACTGTCTGCAATCTGACTTCCAGCCGAATTAGTGATGATATTATGCGCAAAATCAGGATATTTCAAAAAAATTCCTATATAAGTTTAGATTATGCTTTGCAGAAAATAATTATGTATAAAAAAACCGGAATAAAAATAACCAGAAAAGAAATTTCTATTGAGAAAAAAGAGCCTTTGGTCGAAGAGCTTTATTCTTTTATCCAGTGCATAAAAACAAAAAAAACACCTTTAGTTCAAGGCCAGGATGCCAAAGAAGCTTTGAAAATTGCCTTAAGAATTACAAAGATCATCCAAAAAAACCAAAACAATATCCTCCAAAACAATATTTAATTAAAAAATTTAACTCTAAACCAAATATCCGGTATTCCTATGAACGATTCAATAATTGTTATAGCTGGTGAGCCTTCCGCGGATATGCATGGCGCTGCCTTAGTAAAAGAACTAAAAAAACATAAGCCTGAATTAATGATTTACGGCATTGGCAGCAGCCTTATGCGAAAAGCCGGGATGGAAATATTTACTGATCTTGCGCAATACGCGGTTATTGGCTTTATTGAAGTTTTAAAACATTATTTGATTTTTAAAAAAGCATTTGATTTAACTATAGAAAAAATTCAGCAAATACAGCCTAGGGCTTTGATTCTAATTGATTATCCCGGATTTAACCTTCGTTTGGCAAAAAAAGTTAAACAATTATATCCTGATGTGAAAATAATTTATTATATCAGTCCGCAAGTCTGGGCCTGGGGTAAAAAAAGAATAAAACTAATTAAAAAAATCGTTGATAAGATGCTGGTGGTTTTTGATTTTGAAGCTGAATTGTATAAGCATAATGGGATTGAAGCTGAATTTGTCGGACACCCTCTGATGGAAAGCATTAAAATATCTAAAAATAAAGCTGATTTGTTAAAAGCCGCAGGTTTAAAAACAACAGATACAATTATTGCCCTGCTTCCAGGATCAAGACAAATCGAAGTAAAAAGACTATTACCAGTTATGCTCTCCAGTGCTGATAAACTGCGCCAGCAAATGCCTGATATTAAGTTTTTGCTGATCAAAGCAGCTAATATCAAAACCCGGACAATTGAAACTTATCTTAAAAAACATCAGCATTTGCCTCTTACGATAATTACTGAGCACAGCTATGATTTTATGAGTATTTGCGCGTTTGCCTGGGTTTGCTCCGGAACAGCTACTTTGGAAACAGCGATTATCGGA
This sequence comes from Candidatus Omnitrophota bacterium, assembly GCA_018817585.1. GTDB lineage: Bacteria > Omnitrophota > Gorgyraeia > B26-G9 > B26-G9 > JAHITE01. The sequence continues at coordinate 23,373 of JAHITE010000102.1, read as the reverse complement.
ATTCCCATGCTGATTACCTACAAAACCAGCTGGCTTACTTGGTTTATGTCTAAAATACTGATCAAGTTGCCCTATATTGGCTTAGTCAATATTGTTGCCCAAAAAAAAATTGTCCCTGAGTTTATCCAGGGACAATCTAACACGAATAATCTTGTTGCTTGTACTGTTAATTTTTTAAAACAAGATGCTGAATTTAAACAACGCCAAAAACAAAAACTTTTAATTGTTAAAAACAAGCTTGGCTCAGGTAATGTCAATCAAAATGCTGCTCAAGCTATCCTAAAAACCTTTTCTTAAAGCGGCCATGTTGATCCCCCATCCGCTCCATCCTGATCAAGAATAATAGTTTTACCACTATACGGACCATTAATCCGGGACGCGGTTGCGTTAAAAGTATTGCCGGCCGCAGGTACATCATTTAAAATATATATCCAGGAATTATTGGCATTAAGATTCGGATCTTCCAAGCCAATTGCTTCCCAAGTCCCAGCAATAGCAGTCCCAGCCCCATCAGTCAGATTAATGAACGAGCGTCGTTCCGCCGCATAGCTCTGTTCAGCCGCGCGCATAGATTCTAATGTGGACACTGCTTCTCGCGCTCTGGCTCTTTCAACTGTATTAATATAATTAGGAATAGCAATGCTGACTAAAATCGCAATAACCATAACCGTAAGCATTAATTCAATCAATGTAAACGCTTTTTTCTTCATTATATCCTCCAATTAATTACCCAGTTACGGCACTTGCTAATTTAAATATCGGCATAAACATCGCGATAACTAAAAACCCCACTAGTCCGCCCATAAATACTAACATAAACGGTTCAATAAGCGCGGATAATCGTTCCACAACCATTGATATTCTCTCCTCGTAAAACACAGCTACGTGCTTAAGCATGTCCGCAAGTTCACCGGTTTCTTCCCCAACATTAACCATCAACACAACCATCGGCGGAAAAATCCCGCATTGTTCAAGCGGTTCAGCAATTGATTTTCCATCACGCACACTATCTTTAACCATTTCTAAAGCATCTTCAATAACTCGATTGCCTACAGTTTTAGTAACAATTTCTAATGCATAAAGAATTGGAACACCGCTAGAAATCATGGTTCCCAAACCCCTGGCAAAATTAGCAATCGCGATATTTCTAAACAATGAACCAAAAATAGGCATTTTAAGCCTAAAGTGGTCAAAATACAACCTGCCTTTGCTTGTTTTTAAAACTTTTTTCGCAAAGTATATGAAAGCGGGAATTGAGATAATCAGCGGTATAAAAAACTTACGCAAAAAGTTACTAAGATCTACGACAAATTGAGTTGCCGGAGGAAGCGCAGTTCCAAAACCCGAGAACATATTAGCAAAAACCGGAACAATTTTTACTACAAAGACTAAGATAGAAAAAAAACAAACAACCATAAGAATCGCTGGATAAGTTAAAGCTGAAACAACCTTTCGCTGCAATTCTCCTGAACTTTCAAAATACTGAGCTATTTGTTCAAGCACTGAAGGTAATTGTCCCGAAGCTTCACCTGTTCCCACTAAATTAACCCAAAAGGAAGAAAAAACTTTAGGATGTTTGTCTAAAGCATCACGTAAAGTACTGCCACTTTGAATATCTTCTTTGATCTTCTCAACAGCATCCCGTAAAGGGGCACTGCTTATCTGTTTAGCTAACACCGATAAACTTCTTAACAACGGCACTCCAGCATTAAGCAGCGTTCCCAGCTGCCTGGCAAAAATACACAAATCATCTACTTTAACTTTTCTGGAAAGCGCGATACTTTTCCCAAATTTAAAATTTAAAGATTTTGATTTTGGTTTTATAATAATTTCCTGAACTGAAGTGATCAACAATGCTCGGCGTTGAAGTATTTCTATAACTTCAGACTGACTCTCAGCAATCATAGTGCCCTGCACTAAATTCCCATCAGAGTCTCTTGCTTTATATAAAAAATCCGACATTTCAGTAAATATCTCCTAAAACTTTATTTAGTCAGAATTACAATTATTTAACTATCTGAAATTTCAATTATATATATTAGTATACCATATAATTGGCATTTAGGCTGGCGTTCCGCAGCATTTAATCAGAAACAGTAACCGCGATTACTTCCTCTAAGGTTGTAATCCCTTGTTTCATTTTCTCTATGCCGCATTGATACAAGCTTCTCATTCCAGTAGCTTCTGCTCTTTTTCTGATTTCATCACTTGATTTGCGGTAATAAATCATATTTCTAACTTCCTCATTAATTGGAAGTAGTTCATATATACCTATTCTGCCTTTAAACCCGGTAAATCGGCATTCTTCACAGCCCTGAGATTCAAAAATAGTATCGCCTGCTTCTAAATTCAAATCTTTATACTTAACACCAGGATTTTCCAGCGGCTGTTTACATTTATCACATAACCTGCGGATTAATCTTTGGGCAACAACCAGTCTTAGGGCCGAAACCAGTAAAAACGGCTCAATTCCAATATCCATAATTCTTGTTACCGCGGTAGGCGCGTCATTAGTATGCAAAGTACTTAAAACCAAGTGACCAGTTAAGGCAGCCCGAATACACATTTGCGCTGTCTCCAAATCCCTAACTTCTCCAACCATTATAACATCAGGATCTTGTCTTAAAAAAGCCCGCAGCGTATTAGCAAAATTAAGCCCAATCAGCGGCTTAACCTGAACCTGATTAATCCCATCAAGTTTATATTCAACCGGATCTTCGCAAGTAATAATATTCTTGCGCGGGCTTTTAATCGCGTTGAGCATTGTATATAGAGATGTGGATTTTCCTGAACCAGTCGGACCTGTGACAAAAATCATCCCATATGGTTTAAAAATTTCTCTGCGCAGCAATTTCAGATCACGCGCGTCAAACCCTAAATATTTAAATTCAAGAGGTAATTTCGCTTGATCAAGCAAGCGCATAACTATTTTTTCTCCAAATATCGCCGGAATACTATTTACCCGGACATCAATAATTTTTTCGCCAAAAGCAATAGAAAACCCTCCGTCTTGAGGAAGTCTGCGTTCAGCGATATCCATTTTAGCTAAAATTTTAATACGAGAGATAATCGCGAAATACATTTTTGAATCAGGGGCATTCGCATCGTAAAGAACTCCGTCTATCCGATAGCGCAAACTTACTCTTTCCTCAAAATGTTCAATATGGACATCCGAAGCTCCCTGTTCTATAGCATCACTTAATATAAGATCTACAAACTTGACAACTGGCGCCGCATCTGCTTCTGAAACAACATCACGCACATCGGTTTCTCTTTGGTCTTTAACATCATCGCCATCCATTAATATAAACTTTTCCTGGATGTTCTTCTTCTCCATATCTTTACTTTTATAGAAATCATTAATTGCTTTGTCCATATCGCTGTTTGTAGTCACGACCACATTCACATCACAACCAGCCATTTTCATAACATCATCAATAGTCATGATATCCAATGGATCAACCATGGCAATGGTTATGGTATTACTGTGTTTGGACAAAGGAATCGTTCGATGATATCTAGCGTAATCCTCAGGAATTAATTTTTCAAGCTCTTGGTGCAAATTAGGACGCAATAAACCCTTTTCTATTGAAGCAAATAAAATACCCAGCTGCTTTGAAAGTGCTCCGGCTATATCCTTTTCCGAGACAAACTTCTTTTGAATTAAAATTTCTCCCAGCTTAACTCCGGATTCTTTCTGTTCATCTAAAACAGCAAGTAATTGCTCCTCAGAAAGCAATCCTTGTTTAATTAAAATATCACCTAATTTTAAATTTGATTTAATCATAATTTTACCTATAAAAAATAAACTATTTTACCATATCCACAGTACTCAAACTTGAACTCTGAACAGTTAAATCTAAGCTTTCATCTAGAACATCTTCCTGTTCTCTAAACGGCATTTCTTTCAGCATATCATCCATCATTGCAGCGGTGTTTTTTTGTTTACCCGACTTATCATCAGTTTTTTCTTCTCTCACAGCCTTATTATCTGCTAGGGGTTCGGCTTTAGCCTCATTTTTTGCCTGACCATTTGCCGATACTCCTTTATTAAAACTATCACTCATCCACATTTCTACTTTTTCAGATGGATTTACGATTCGCGGCGTAACAAAAATCAATAATTCCTTGTCAACCCGATCATTAGCAGTATGCCGAAATAAAGCGCCAAAAAGCGGTAAATCTCCCAACCACGGCACCTTTGTCTTTGTCTCCTGATCCTCGGTAGTAATAAATCCTCCGATTGCTATAGTCTCGCCGTCACGCGACATAACAACTGTACGCATACTCCTGGCATGGGGATCAACAAATTGACCGTCAGCATTCCCGAATACAGAATCAACCGGACGGGAAATACTTGGTTCTAAAAGAATTGAGACAAAGCCCTCTTCGACATTAATAATCGGCACTAACCGGAGAATTGTGCCCACTTCCATTCTTTCTACTTTTGTTGTTGTATCGCCTGACTCAGCGTCAATAGTAGTTTCCAATGAAACAATTTGATTAGCAGTTACTTTAATTTCCGCCCATTCTCGATCCTGAACCAGGATTCTCGGCTTAGCCAGAAATTTTGTATTTGAATCTGTCTGCAGCATTTCCATAACCCATTGCATCGCTCTTGAAGATAAAAGTCCGTAATTAAAAAAAGCTCCGTCATCTGCCAAAGGAGTCAGCAAAGTAGTAAAGCCTGTAGCCTTACGGGTACGCTCACTAGTAAAAGGAAAAGAGGTTATTGTTTCTGCTCCGACAAAAGACATCATTTCTTTGCCCCATTTCATCCCTATAGACTTTAAATAATTAGATGTTGTTTCAATCAATTCAACTTCAAGCATTACCTCAGGAATCGGCCGATCAATTTCACCAATAACCTGGTCAATAAGTTTAAACCTGTCCGGAACATCAGTAATAATTAATATATTAGTATAATCAATCACCACGCCAAATTCGCTAAGCAAAGGCTTAATAATTCCTGACCACCCCCCAGCGGATTTTGTTTCATTTTTTTTACCTTCAGTTAAAAGATATGACCCTGGAGAAACATTGCCATGGTAATATCTTATTTTATATACTCTGGTGATAGTTTGAATTGGCAGGGTTGGCTTAGCATTAACAATTAAAATATTGCTGCCTGGATTCTGTTGAAGCCCCAGATTATTCGCGTCTAAAAGAGTTTTTAGCGCGTCTTCAACTAAAACATCATTCATATACAAGGTAATTGCTCTATCTTCTATATTTTTTGCAGCCACGAAGTTTAAGCCCGATTGCTGCGAAAAAACTTTTAATACATCCTTTAGATCCGCGTCTTTAAAATCCAGAGAAACCAATCCCTCATCATCAGTCTCTGCAATATCTAAATCATCCTCTATCGCATACTCTGTCTGCGCCTGGGCAAAAACAAAACTAGGTTGATGGATACTCATCAAAAAAGCTAAATTCAGCCCCAACATAATTAGTATCGCAAAAATCCTTTTCATTTAGAACTCCTTATCTTTTTTTCTTTTGCTTATTTGGCCTTACATATCCAAGCATTTTAATAAAATAATCATTTCCCTTATAAAATAAGACTATTCCTGTTCGCTGAATTTCCTTTATTTCAAACGCCTCAATAAAATCTCCGACATTCATTACCCCACCGTTTATAATAACCTGAGGGACTCTTTTTGACCAAATAATTCCCTGCAAATCAATTTTTGGCAATACGACATCTTTTGCCAAAGGTTCAAAACCTAGAAGTTTCTCAGGTTTTTCCAGTAATTTACCAACCGCTGCTGGAGGGCAAAAAGGATCTCTTTTAGCATCAAAGCCCGTATATTTAATTTCACTTCTCGATTTATATTTAATTTTTTTAACCTCCGGCACTTGATTAATATCAGCAACAACCGCTTTATCCCCGCCTTTTTTCGCGACTGGGCTTTTAGCAACAGGTTTCTTAGCCAAAGCGCAATAGCAAAACTCACTGCTAAAAAAGACTGTACTTATTGCTATTACTAATAATATTTTCTTGAGCATTATTTCTCCAAAACAGTATCTGTTAAAACAAAAGTTGAAAGACTAATTTTGGCATTTATTCTCGGCGCCTGAGGATTTTCTTTTCCGAAAACCGGCACCATTTCAAGCTTTTCAACTGTCACGAAGATTTCAGAAGCCTCAAGTTTACTCATAAAAACACCCACTTCATGATATGTCGTATCCAGTTCAAGATTTACCCCTAATTTGATAAATTCATCTCGTTTCTCAATGGGAATCGCGGATATAGAAGTAATCTTTAAATTAATCTGTCCAGACATTTTCGCGATTTCCGCCAAAAAACGTGAACTTTCATTGACAACTGTTATTTCTTCCTTAATTTTTTTTAACTTACTTAACTGATTAGCAACTCTATTTTCCAGTTCTACTCTTTTACGCTGTTTTTTAATCTTCAGAATTTGCGCGTCATGATATTTAAGAATTAAACGTCCTCCAAAAAACAGCAACACAAAGAAAATAACCGCTCCGATAATAAAAACTTGTTGAATTTCGCGTGGGATAATTTTTTTAATAGCCATTAAGTTACTTTTCTCCAGCTTTCGAAAAACATGTAAGTTCAAAAGTCATAACCGGTATACCAAAAAAATTCTCTCGGGAAACCGAACCGGTTTTTATCACCTTAAAATCGCCAAAAAATAAATCGCTGGTTTTTAAAGATTCAGTGAAATCATTTACCATTTCTATTTCCATACCTTTTTGTTCCGAATAAATAAAACCTCTCATCGATAATTCCAGATCACGATCCAAATAATTTTTATCTGGTGCCATCACCATAAAAGTAAGCTTATCTATCCAGATTCCTGAAGATATTATTTTAGGCAGAGCGCTTAATTTATCTGTCACAATAAATCTATTAATAACAATTTTATCATACGCGCTAATTCTCTGTTTTATCTCTTGCTCGCCTTTTTTTAGCTGATCTTCACTAAAATTACTCAAGTCCATAAATTTGGGAGCTAATCTTTTTTCCAGCTCCAGCAGGTTATTTTCTCTGGAGATAAATATAGAAGAAACTACAAACATAATAATAAAACAAGCTAAAAGCAGCGCTAATCCAATACCCGTCATTTTAATTGTAAGAACTTTAGCCTTTAAGCTAGTCTTTTTTCTTGCCCGAAATAAATCAATTTCCACAGTAGATTTGGTTAAGTTTCTCAAAGCAGCGCCGATAGTAACTGCAAGCATCGGAAAAGTATAGGGTAGCGGCTTGGACTTAGGACTAACAATATTTTTCAATGGATCAACTGTTCTAACCGGGATATCAAATTGCTTTTCTAAAAAAACACTTAACGGACAAGGATTATCCGGCTGATCCTGCGCGGCCTTACTCACATTTTCTAAATCATCAAAATCATCAACTTCGCCGCACAAAATTATTTTACTGACGCTCTCCTTGCCTAATTCTTTTTTATAATATTCAAATGAAATCCGTAATTCACTGATCAAATTTTCCAGAGTTGTAATTCGACTATCAGCAGAACTAATCTTTCCGCCCATCAAAAATTCAGCGGTTTCATCATCAATCCACTCTTCTTTTTTAGCCAAAGAAATATCCCTGACAAAATAAGGAATGCTATTTCTCAGGATTATAATATTTATTCTTTGGGCATAAAGATACAAAACCGCGTTTGATTTATCTTTTTCTATATCTCCGGAATGCTCCAATAAACGCAACAACGCGAAAGAAGCGGTTTCAACAGCCGTAGGCTGAATATCAACTTTATGCAGAATAGTTAGATGGTTTTTGATTGATTCTTCTTTTGTAACTAATGAGAGGATTCCCAGTTTTTTCTTTTCCTGGTCTTCTTTTAATATATAGAAGCCGGTCACCGCTTCTTCTAATCGAAAAGGAATATATTTTCTTGCTTCAAATCTGACTGCCTCTTCCAGTTCTTCCGCGCTGATTCTCGGCATTTGAAAGTAGCGCAATAATACCATACCCGGCATAAGTACAGTATTAACTCTTTTCAGATCAATTTTGGATTTATTAACTGCTTTTTTAAGCGCGGCAAGAATAAGCGCTTCTTTATCAGCAGATTCTGATTGTTCGCCATCGAATATATCGATATGAACAAAATTGGTAAGCTGTATCTTGCCCGCGATTGCTTGCATTTGGGCAATCTGTACAGTTTTAGGACCTATATATAGACCTACAGTGGTTCTAAAAAAAGCCATAATTTAAATCCGTTTATGTTTGTGAAAATCCATTTCACCTCTTAAACCATATTCCCTAATAAAATAATTTTAATATAAACGAAATTATATGTCAAGTTATTTTTAGCAGTTATATTTTTTTATGTTCAATTAATAAGATTATTTTTAAATCAATTCAATAATCTTATTAATTGCATCATCAATCGCTACTTCTTCTCTCTGACTGCTTCTGCGAACTTTTAGCTCAATAATATTTTTAATAATATTCTTTTGGCCAATAATAACCTGCAATGGGATCCCGATAAGATCCGCGTCTTTAAATTTTATTCCGGCCCTTACATCCCGGTCATCTAAAATAACCTCAATATTTTGTTCCATCAATTGATTGTAAATAGATTCAGCAATTTCCATGCTCTGTTCATCCGCTGTATTAAGCGGCATTATAATTACCTGAAAAGGCGCTAATTCTTTAGACCAAACAATTCCATTTTCATCAAAATTCTGTTCTATAAAAGCCGCGATTATTCTGGTTACTCCGATTCCATAACAGCCCATTATAATTGAATTGGCTTTACCTTGTTCATCAAGAAAAGTAGCACCCAAACTTTCCGTATATTTTGTTCCTAATTTAAAAACATGCCCCACTTCAATTGTTTGCTCAATTTTAATCCCTGCCCCACAGCGCGGACATTTATCAATTTCAGTAATGCAGCGTAAATCAGCGAATTTTTTAATTTTAACATCTCGGACAATATCAACATATTGCGTATGCGTATTCAATTTATTTGCTCCGACAACTACATTGGTCGCTGCCTCAACCGCGTAATCCGCGTAAATATCAATATCGTTTAACCCGATTGGACCGCTAAACCCCATCGGCCCTTTTGTTGCTTTTTCAATTACCGCGGAATTTGCCATTTCTAATTTAGTAACTTTTAAAACTTTAGATAATTTCGCTTCATTTATTTCATGATCTCCCCGGACTAAAACAGCCACCGGCTTTCCATCTGCTAAATAAATCATTGTCTTTACTAAATGATCAACAGAGATTTTTAAAAACTCTGCCACCTGTTCAACTGAACTAACCCCCGGAGTACTGACCTCCTCCGGTACTTCTTTTCTTGTGTCTTGTGTCTTGTCTCTTGTCTCTTGTCCCGGCAGACACTCAGCTTTATCTAAACTAGCAGCATATAAACATTGTTCACATTGGGCGATTTTATCTTCTCCGCTTTCAGCCAAAACCATAAACTCATGAGATACGTCACCGCCCATTATTCCCGTATCTGCTTCCACCGGAAGAAACTTTAAACCGCAGCGTGTAAAAATCCGGCAATAGGCATCATACATTTTGTCATAGCTCTTACCCAGGCCTTCAATGTCCCGGTCAAAACTATAAGCGTCTTTCATAATAAATTCCCGTGAACGGATTATTCCAAAACGCGGACGAGCTTCATCTCGAAATTTTGTCTGAATCTGATAGAGAATTAACGGCATCTGGCGATAAGAATTAACCTCATTTTTTACTAATGAAGTAATTACTTCCTCATGAGTTGGGCCTAAAACATTAAGTTTTTTATGTCTGTCTATGAAGGTTATCATGTCTTGCCCCAAAGCATCAAACCGTCCGCTTTTTTGCCATAATTCAGCTGGCTGGATTGCCGGCAGGAGTAATTGCTGGGCGCCTTTTTTATTCATTTCCTGCCGGATTATATTTTCTACCTTAAACAATACTCTTAAACCAACAGGCAAATATGAATATACTCCTGAGGTAAGCTTCCTGATAAGCCCGGCTCTGATCATCAGAATATGGCTTATTGCCTCTGCTTCTGAGGGAACTTCTTTAAGTGTAGGGAGCAAAAGCTCAGACCACTTCATTTTTAACCTCCGCGACCAATGTTTTTATTAATGAATTTTTACTGATATTCTTTATTTTTTTTCCTTTTTTAAATAATATCCCGGAACTGCCGCCCCAAGCAATACCAATATCCGCTTCCTTTGCTTCTCCCGGCCCATTGACTACACAGCCCATTAATGCTACTTTTAGTTTTTTGGCAGTGTATTTTTTTTGCAAAGGCCTAAAAGCTTCTACCGCCTGTTCCACAACACTAATTAAATCGATTTTGCAGCGTCCGCAAGTCGGACAAGAAATAATTTCAATTCCTTCAGAACGCAAGCCTAAAGCTGATAAGATATTTTTTCCAGCCTCAACTTCCCGCACAGGCTCAGCAGTTAAAGAAACTCTTAGAGTATCGCCTATGCCTTCAAGCAGTAATGCCCCGATTCCAATACTTGATTTAACCAAGCCAGTGGCTTCCAGGCCCGCGGCCGTAACCCCTAAATGCAGTGGCGCGTCTGTTAATTTCGCGAATTTACGATAAGCCTCAATGGTTGATAAAACATCATGCGTCTTAAACGAGAAAATCATGTCTTTAAAATTATACTTTTTAAATATCTTTTCATACCCAAGCGCTGCCGCGATCATATCATCAACAAGGTTTTTTCTGGTTCTTTTTACTGAACCGGAATTTAAACCGATGCGGATCGGTACTTTATTTTTAATCGCGGCTTTTAAAACCGCCTCGATTTGCCAAGCCTTTTCAATGTTTCCCGGATTCAATCTTATCTTATCCGCTCCATTTTCAATCGCCAATAGCGCCAAGCGATAATCAAAATGAATATCCGCCACAATCGGAATTTTTATCTTTTGCTTAATTCTACGAATTTCCATTGCCGCCTGATTATCCAGCACAGCCACTCTGATAATCTGCGCGCCGGCAAGTTCCAGTTCTCTTATCTGCCGGACTGTAGCATCTACATCTTTAGTATCAGTTGTTGTCATTGATTGTATTGTAATATTGCTGCTGCCGCCGATTGAAATATTACCGACAAATATTTTTCTGCTTTTTCTGCGTTTTATTTTCATTGCCAGCCCTAAATTTTAATTATTTAGCAAAAAGACTAAATATCTTTTCAAATAAACCAATCCGGTTTAAATCATTAAACAAAACCAAAACCATTAAAAGCATTAACATTGAAAATCCAATCCGGGTAGCAATTTCCTGCACTTTAAGACTAGCGGCTTTGCCCCGGATTTTTTCCCATGCCAGAAACAAAAGATGCCCGCCGTCTAAAACCGGAATTGGAAATAAATTAATAATTGCCAAGTTAATGCTCAATAGAGCCATAAGATCTAATAAATAAATAAATCCCAGCTGTGCCGCGCGTCCGGTAATCTGAAAAATTCCCACTGGCCCGGCCATTTCCCGCGGAGATATTTTTCCGCAGATCATTTGATAAAGCGCGAAAAATATCATTTTTGTTCTAAAAACTACCTGCTTAGCTGCTTCGGATATCGCGCCAATAAAACCATATTTTATCACCTCTACATCTTCTGATGGGCCAATCCCAATCAGCGCGATTTTTTTATCTTCACCCAAGAGAGTTTTAACTGTTTCAACTTGTGGAATAAGCGATACAGCGAAAACTTCTCCTTGTCTTTGCACTTGCAGTTCAACCGGATTTTGTTCTATTTTCTGATGAATCGCGGCGGAAAGTTCATCCCAATACTTAACCTGCTTACCGTCAACAGCAATGATTTTATCATTTTCTTTTAAACCAGCAGTCGCGGCCGGATAGTTTTCTTTTACCATTCCAATTGTTGAAGTAAGATTAGGTACGCCGCTAAAATAAACCAGGATTAACAAGATAAACGCGCAAATATAATTAAATATCGGTCCGGCAGCAATTATCGCCGCGCGTTGGCCAACTGATTTTGAGAGAAATTCCCAGGGTTCGCCTTTTCTTTCCTCTTCAGGATTTTCCCCTGCAGGCTTAACATACCCCCCCAAAGGAATCAGGGAAATTCTATATTCAGTATCGCCTTTTTTAAAAGACCAAAGTACCTTGCCAAAGCCTAAAGAAAAAACCTCTACTCGGACTTTAACCATTTTAGCTACAATAAAATGCCCAAGCTCATGAACAAAAACAAGTGCCCCTAATACAAATAAAAATGCTAATGTTGATAACAAAGTAATTCTGCCTCCCTTCGCGCCCAAATATCTAATTGAAATATTTCATCCAGTACCGGCCGCTTAATAAAACTGTGTTTTTTTAATATTGCTGAAACTATTTTCGGTATTTCGATAAATTTGATTTTTTTTAGCAAAAAAGCCTCTACGGCTATTTCATTGGCGGCATTCATAACCGCCCCGCTGCTTCCGCCTTTTAAAGCAGCCTGCCGAGCAATCGCCAAACAAGGAAAACTATCGCTGTTTGGCTTAAAAAAAGTTAAAGCTTTGGTTTTAATAAAATCAATTGACTGTAACTTATTTGCCAGCCTCCGCGGATAGTCAAAAGCATATTGTATGGGCAAGCGCATATCCGTGATACCCAGCTGCGCGATTACCGATCGATCTAGAAATTCAACCATTGAATGAATTACCGCTTCAGGATGAATGATTACCTCAATTTTTTCCGGCGCTATGTCAAACAGCCAGCGCGCTTCGATTAATTCAAGCCCTTTATTCATTAATGTTGCTGAATCAATTGTAATCTTTTTACCCATTTTCCACTTAGGATGTTTCAGCGCCATCTCCAGCGTCACTTTTGCTAATTGGCTTTTTTTAAAATCCTTAAACGGCCCGCCGCTGCCAGTAAGATAAATCCGCCGAAGTTGTTTTATATCTTCCTGTTTTAAGCACTGAAAAATGGCACTATGCTCTGAATCAACTGGGATTAAAGTCCCTTTGTTTTTTTTAATTCTTTCCATTACAATCTGACCAGCCATAACTAACGGCTCTTTATTGGCCAAAGCAATTATTTTGCCTCTTTCAATTGCTTCTAAAGTCGGATTAAGACTAACTGTTCCGGAAGTAGCTACCAGAACAATACTTACTTTTTTATTAGTAACTATTTTATCTAAACCTATATTCTGGGCATAAATTTTTATCCCTTTAAGGCTGACCTTTTTTTCAAGTTGACTAATAACAGCATCATCTTTAACACTGACAATTTCCGGATTAAATTCTTTGATTTGCTGGGCAAGTAAAGGTATATTACTATATCCACTAATCCCAATGATTTTAAAATCCCTGGGTCTGCTTCTCACAATTTTTAAAGCATTCGTGCCGATAGAACCAGTAGAACCGAGAATCGCGATATTTTTCATAATTAAGGGATTAATTCAAAATAAATTAAATAACAATAAAATATCGGCGCGGCAAAAATAATACTGTCAATAATATCAAGAATTCCGCCCAAACCCGGCAAACGATCACCGCTGTCCTTTACCTGACAATCGCGTTTAATCAAAGACTCGCAAAGATCACCTAATTGCGCCAGGAAACCCAGCAAAACCCCCATAGCCAATAAATGCCCTATGGAAATGAACGGCAAATACATTTTACTCATCCCCGCGGCAATCAGACTAAAAATAAGCCCACCCAGAGAACCTTCCAATGTTTTCTTGGGACTAATCCGGGGAATCAAAGTATGTTTACCAATACTTTTGCCAACCAAATAAGCTCCTACATCTCCCATTTTAGTAACTAATAAAAGAAACGCGGCAAACAAAGTTCCTTGAGGCAAAAATCTTATTTTAATTAAAAAAGAAAGGAACCAGCTAACATAAAATATGCCAAAAAGTGTTGTGGAAATACCAACAATTGCTTGCGAACTGTCTTTGCGGATAAACTGCAGAACAAAGAAAATTAAGGTTGAGGTAACAATAAACAACAGCTCCCAGCCTTTAGTTAATTCAAACCCAAAATAAATACTTAAAGGAATGATTATCCCAATAAAAATCCCAAAGTATTTATAGATAAAAATCCCTTTTTTCTCAATTAAATTATAAAATTCATTTAAACCGCCGGCAATTAAGAGAATAACCACCATCGCGTAAACCCATTGCGGCAGGAAAAACAATCCTAAACCAACAAATAAAATAATCGAAATCGCGGTGATCACTCTTTTCTGTAAGGCATTCACAATTAAAATTTATCCTTTTTTATGTTCAATCCCACCGAATCGCCGTTTTCTTTTTTGAAAACAATTGATCGCGAGTTTTAGTTCAGTTTCATCAAAATCCGGCCAGAATTTCTCCGTAATATAAAATTCGCTATAAGATAACTGCCAGAGCAAGAAATTACTAATCCGCATTTCTCCGCTTGTCCGAATCAACAAATCAGGATCCGGGATCCCCGCTGTATATAAATATTTAGCAAATATTTTTTCATTGATCTTATCTAAAGCAACTTTGCCAGTTTCGATATCAGCGTATAATTTTATAGCTGCATTAAGAATTTCTGATCTTCCGCCATAATTCAAAGCCAAAATTAAAGTTATTCCCGTATTGTTTTTAGTTTTATCCTTTGCTTTAGCAATGACTTCCTGCGCTTTTTTCGGCAGCTGCTCAATCCTGCCGATAGTAGAAAATTGAATGTTTTTATCTACCAAATGTTGAATTTCCTTTGCCAGAAATCCGCTGAGAAGCTGCATCAAAAAATTTACTTCCTGCTCCGGTCTTTTCCAGTTTTCCGTTGAAAAAGTATAAAGAGTTAAATATTTAACTCCGATTTGATCACAAGATTGAACAATTGATTTTATTACCTTAGCACCGCGGCTATGTCCGGCAATCCGGGGTAATCTTCTTTTATTTGCCCATCGGCCATTGCCATCCATTATAATCGCGATATGCTCTGGTATGATTTTTTGTGCAGACATTCCAATTTCCCTGATTTCTATGATCTATTTTTCCTAACCGCTATTCTCTTCTGTCTTGCGTCGTGCGTATCGCGTATCGCGAAAAAACACTAACTAATTCGATTTGTTTTTTCTTTATTTTTCTTTATTTTTCTTTCTTTTTCTTTCTTTTTTTATCTATCGACCATTAGCCATCAACTATTAGCCAAGCGCTTTTTGCTTTTTCTGTATTCATGAATGGAACTTATAACTAATATCAGGAAATATATTATCTTTCGACTCAATTTCACCCAACCATTGTTCTTTGATATTATTCGCCTTTATCTGATTGTATAACTTGGTAAAATTAAGCACGTGTTTTTTAGTTCTGTCAACAGCATAAGAAACATGCGTACCAGTTTTCATAATAAAAGCCCAATCAGAACTTTGCGCGAGTAAGACTTCGCGTAAAGCCTGGTTTAGCGCTCTCAGAGTCAATCCTCCGGCTTCAGGATATAGCTTAACCAATTCACTCATCCGCTCTGAAGCTTTGTGCAAATGCCTATATACCCAGGCATTGGAACCTTCCAACCAAAACTCGGCATAGCCCTTATATCCCCAGCTGGAAAGAGACGGCGTAATTACCTGGTTCTTGGGATATTCATCTAAATAGTCTGAGGGAGAAATAAGTTTAATGTTCTTCTGGTCATAAGCAATTTTTCTGATTAAAAAATTAAGCCAATTCGGACCTTCATACCACCAATGGCCAAATAACTCCGCGTCATATGGCGCGACAATAATCGGCTTTCTTTTTATAATTTCTTTAACATAATCAGCCTGCTTTTCCCGGTTAAACATAAAATTAGCAGCATGCGACGCGGCTGTCTGCATCGCCACTTCTTCATTATAAGGCTGCTTATTATCTGTTTCACCAGTAATCCGATAGTATTTTATTCCCGTATTAGTTCTGATCCCATCTGGATGTATATAAGGTTTTATGTAATCAAACTCTAAATCAAAACCAATATCCCGATAAAATTCCCGGTAATTATAATCTCCGGGATATCCTTGTTTCGCGCTCCAAACCTGTTTTGAGGACTCAAGATCTCTGCCAAAGCAAGCTACTCCGGATTTACAATAAACCGGAGCGAAAACTCCGTATTTCGGTCTGGGCGTACCATGCAGAACGCCATGTGTATCAGTAAAAAAGTATCTTATCCCGTTTTCTTTTAGAATCTCATCATCGCCAGGATGATATCCGCACTCCGGCAGCCAAATACCTTTGGGCTGGCGTTGAAAAACCTTTTTATATTGTTCAACCGCTGCTCTTACCTGGGCACGAATAGAATCTTTACAAGTCTCCATCAAGGGAAAAAAACCATGCGTTGCCCCACAAGTCATAATATCCAACCTACCCGCGTCCTGGACACGCTTAAATGCTTCTAAAAGATTACCTCTGTGTTTTTCCGCGAAATAGTATCTGGCCAGATTAAATTTGCTTAAATACATTAAAGCAAGCTTATTAAATTCTGGCTGCCATCGGGTTCTTTCCACTTCCCGGCTGGCCAGCTCAATTAACTTCTCAATATGCATAATATACCGATGCTGTAATAAAGGATCAAGCAGCATCGAGATTAATGGCGGAGAAACGCCCATGGTTATCCGGAAATTCACACCATCTTCTATCAGCTTATCAAATATATTAAGCAAGGGAATATAAGTCTCGGTTATAGCTTCATAAAGCCACTCTTCCTCTAGAAAATTCTCATGCTCTGGATGGCGAACAAAAGGTAAATGCCCATGTAACACAATGCAAAGATATCCTTTTTCCATATTTTCCCCTATTATTCTAAGTAACCAATTGACAGAAAACCTTTGAACCTGCAGGCTTATAAATAAATTAAACAACGTTCTTATATTAACATACAGCTTTAAATAATTCAAGCGATTTTGACTGTTAAAAATAAAACGCCGGAATGTTAAAACTCATTCCGGCGCGTTTAAAACATGTTAAAGCATTATAGTACTTACACCGTGTTTTTTGTAACAACAGGAGTAATTACCCGTTCTTCAACCTTATCCGGAGAAACCGCTCGAACCGGAATAATCTGCTCTCCATCCGGCAAAGCAAAACGAAGACTAAAAGTTCCATCTTCATTTAATACAATCGGCTTACCCTGAACTGTCAGTTCAGAACCTGGCTGAGTTGCTCCATAAACTATCAATTCGGTATTAACTACCATCCAAAAATTGCGGCTTGGCTTTACAGTCGTAATCCCAGGTGAACTCAATATCCCGGATGATAAATTCCTTAATCTTGTCTTTATTTGTTTCCTTAACTCTCCCGAGCTTAAGCCAATTCCCAATCCCGCGGATAATCCGTAAAGTTTATTAAAATCTTCCTCAACAATCATCCACTCTTCATCCGTAACCATACTCGGAGCATCAATCGGAGTTGTCACAAAATTAGAACGCGCTAAGACAACAAAACTTCCATTTTCTAAAATCAGACCAATATCAATGCAGTAACTTCTTCCCGGATTTCCAACATTCACATACCAGTTTTTGGCAATATCATTAACATCTATATCGAAAAAACTGTTCGCGTTATTACCGTTAAAAGAAACAGCAGTAATATCATAAACCCTGAGAACTCTTCGGGCTCTGTTCAGATAATTGCCGTACTTTCCCACAACTGAATTTAATTTCCTCTGCGAAATTTCCCAGTAAGCAAATAGCCAATAAGGATCCCTAACCTGAATCACAATCCGGTTATCTCCATACCCCTCAGGCAGTTCAAAAAACTCATCTTCAGTTATCCTGCTTACCGTCTCTTTGCTGACGAAGAACTTACTATCTTCAATAACTTGTTCAGCTTGAATCGACAGAGAATCAGCTGTTTGCTCAGCCTTAGTTTTTTTCTTTAATAGCGTTTTTAATTCACTTATTGGCCCGAGGTTCTGCGTTTTCTTACTAACGGCATTTATTTTATTATTCTTTTTCGCTGTTGTTTTGACCTGGGTTGGCTTTGTATCCTCTTTTGAAGATTTTTTTAACGTTCCCATCCTTACCACCTCTGTTTTTTTCATATTCGGTTTGGAAGTTGCTTTTTTTGCTTTTAGCTTTTCTTCTGCAATATTTTCAATCTTTTTTTCCATTGCACCTTTTTCAGGATTTTTATCATTTAAAACTGTAGTTTTAGGAGAATTAATATCCTTATGAAGTTCCAGCTCTAGATCAGCTTTAACAATCACTTTCGCAGGAATGCTTTCCTTCACTACAGTTACTTTTTTAGCAATTTCAGCAACAGTTTTTTTAGGAACATTTTCCTTAACTACAACTGCTTTTTTAACAACTTCAGCCATCGCTTTTTCAGAAACCTGCTTTTTCAACAAAGCGGTTTTTTTAATAGCCTTAGCCATAGTTTTTTTAGCGGCATCTTTATTATCGGTAATTATTTTTTTTACAACCTTCGCGACAGTTTTCTTAGAAATTATTTTCTTTTCTACTATTGTTTTTTCACCCAGATCAGCAACGGTTTTTTTAAAATCTTTTACTCTTGCCGATTCCGTGATTTTAGTAATTGGGGCTTTTATCATCTTTTTAACAACAGTAGTTTTATTTTTTTTCAGCTTTGGCTCTGGTTTTTTCGCGACTAAAGGTTTCTGAGTTTTTTTCTTAGCCGCGGCAGAATCTTTTTTAATATCCGATAAAAATAAAGTAGAAATATCTTCCAAGCCCTTACCCAGTTTTTTCCGCGCTGGCTTAGCAGCTTTTACTTCTTTAATTTTCAAAGCTTTATTTTCTCCTGTTTCAGCATTCGCTTTATCAGTTTTTCTTGCTTTGATTATTTTTTTAACGCTAGTTTTTTTTGCCATGATTTTTCTTTATTTAATTAATTAAAAATCCTTTATCTCTTTAAAGAAATTACTACATATGCAAATAAATGTCAAGCAGATAATTAGCTATAACCAAAAGAAGCCTCCCAACCTAAAAAAAAGTTGAGTATTATTACCCTGCTTTAATCGCCACAATAGTCAGCATTCGTTTAAGATAATCGCCGGATCTATAAGAGAAGAATTTCTCATTACTGCATTTTGTGCAAACAGATACATCCTTTATCGAACCGGGTAAGATGCCGGCATTTAAGCACTTTTTTTTAGCTAGATTTTTAATATCCAGAAATCTTGTCTGATTACGCGAACTAATATCATCTGGAAAAATATCTAAAAATTCCAGACCGACTTCATAACAACAGCTGCCAATGGCTGGCGCAAAAAAGGCTTTGAGATCCTGGGGTTTTACCCCAAATTCATTAACCATTGCCTGAATTGTCTTTTCAATAACCCCTAATCTTATCCCCTTCCATCCGGCATGAACAATCCCGATTGCTTTACCGCTTAATTCATGAAAAATAATTGGCAAACAATCCGCGGTCAGCAAACAAAGCACTACTTCCTTAACATTGGTTATAAGCGCGTCTGTATGGGCAATCCCATGTTCAAAAGAAAATTCTCCGCGGCCTCTATCCCGCTCATCAACTTTTGCCACATCAGCTTTATGAACTTGCATGGGGAAAACAGCTTTGGCTAATTCAACATCTAATTGACTGAAGAAAATTTTTCTGTTTTTCAAAACTTCGCTTGCCGGCTCAGCGCGATAATCATAATTCACTTTGCCCACTGAAAAAGCCGCTATAATATTTTTCGGAAATAAATTTTCTATTTTGCAGATTTGGTTTACGTTTTTTGAATTGTTCATTTTTCCTTAAAAAGTAATCAAAGGTTTTTAAGTTAATTATTGGGGGGAGATTTATTAAAATAATTTAAATCCGACTTATCGCTTTATTCAGATACTTGATTTTGGTCTAAAGCAGCCTCAACATCCATAAATTCCGCGATTTCTTCAGGCGTAAGCGTAATAACATCATACAAAGGAGCTTGTTCTTTTTTAAGCTCTTCGCTCTTTTCGAATCCTAATCCAGGATTTTTAACAATTTGTTCTTTTTGAAAAAAAACAGAACATTCAGCGGCTTTCTTCGCTTGTTCATCCAAAGATTGATTTTTTAAAGATCGCGAATCTGCTGTTTTAATATGAGAAAATATTTCATCAAATATAATCGCGTCATCCGACTGGGAAACAATATATTTAAAACTAAACAGTTTTATATCCTTATCCGACAACTGCCTGACCGCGGACTGCAGTTTACTTGAAAAAACAGGACTAACTAAAACAATCTGTAAAGATTTATCAAAATCCACACTTTCGCTAAAAAACAACCTTTTAATTAAACCCTGATTTTTTTTAAGCCACTGAATTTGCGATAAGACATCAATCAACATCTGATCATTAGGATTAACATCAAAATTCACAATCACCATGCGGCCGTTTGTATCCACTCCCAAGAAATCAATAACTTCTGATTCATCCGTAGACATCTGCAGATCAATAAAACTCAATCCAGGAAGCAATGTTTGCGGATTTTTTAAAATAATTTCTCGGAGTTTATCATTACTGATTTGCGCATTGTGAAATATTGTAGTCATTGTTTCCTCATTCTATGCCAAACTCATTAAACACGTTCTTGAATAATTCGCCGTTTGATTTAACATTTTCTTCAAGATTTAAGCGCAAGATAATAATCTGAGCGATATTGGAAATACATGCCGTAAGATCCGCGTCATAAAAAGAAGCGATATTGGAATTATTATTCACTTCTTGTTTCAGTTTAAACAGAAATCCATATTTATATAATTCTTTAACCAGAAATTTCCTTACTGCGGAAAACATTTTATTAAATACCACATCTATTTCATACATATGTTCAATATCAGTTATAATTGTTCCTATCTTCGCCACTGGATTATTGGAAAAAATTGTTTTTATAACTTTATATGAATTAAGCATCGAGTTTTTATCCGGAGAAACAAAAACCAAAAACTCCTCAATTGATTTACGCAGCAATGGATTCATATAAAACAGGCTGTCCTGGGAAACGCTAATCAGCACAAGATCAACTTCTTGTTCCATTTTTTTCATTTCCAACATGATTTTTGTTCGCAAAGCTTTATCAACCAGCATATTTTCAATCAAAGCAGCATTTAGTCCTGCTAATTTCACTCCAAAAGGGCCTTGACTAACAAATTCCTGACCATTATTTTCCAGGATAATGTCATTAGCTCTGCCTAATAAAAAATTAACACAAGGCAATTTTTCATCCATATCAACTACAGCAATCCGCATCCCCAGCCTTGCCAAAGCCAAGGATAAATTGATCACTAAAAACGCGTCGCGCGAATCATGGCTATTGCCGATTAAACAAATATTTTTTGTCGCCATCTCCACAGTTTTAGTTCGCGTTTTATCTGGCTCTAGCATAATTTCTTGTTCAGCGCTGTCTTCCTGCTCGGGAGAAAGAAATAAATAGGAAATATCATCTAATCCTTTGCCCAACTTCTTTAATTTATTCATAAACCTAATCCTGTTTTTATTTAACTTCGAGAATCGAATTTCTATTGCCAACTTCATCTATTTCCAAATTAGGGTTATTCGGATCAGTTACCCATTGACCATCGACAACAAATTTATATTTATAAGCCCCTGGTTTCAGATGAATCACTTTTGCCCAAACTCCATTATCAATCCGTTCAAGCTTGCTATCAACTGAGCTTATCCAGTTATTAAAATCACCCGCGATTTCCACATTTCGCGCGTTATCAGATTGGAATGTAACCACAGTGCCTTTTTTCACATGCTGCACTTCTTCGATAAAAGACGTAATTTTTTCAGCAGCACTGTTTGTCACTGCTTTAGCCTTTTCCTTGCTTTTGGGCGAATCAATTTCATTGGCTAAAGCAATATAATCAATTGCCCCGCGGCAGCGCTTATCATAGGCAGCAACCGGAACCCCATAGCTTGAAGCTTCCTTTACCCGAACATTATTATGAATAACAGTTTCAAACACATTCCCGGAAAAATATTTATAAATTTCATCCTTTACTTCGTGTGAAAATTTTGTTCTTTGATCAAACATTGTGATCAATGCTTTTACTTTTATCTGGCAATTTAAACGTTTATCAATAAGATTAACTGTTTCCAGCAAACGGCTTATTCCATGCAAAGAAAAAAATCCTGTATCAACTGGAGCAATCAATTCAGTACAGGCGCGCAAACCATTAAAAGTCAAAATACCCAGGCTGGGAGAGCAATCAATAATCACATAATCATATGTTTTTTTACTAACCATTAAGGTTATTGCTTGAAATAATTTTGCTTCTCTTTCCGGCTTTCCTGATAATTCCTGCTCAATTGCCGATAATAAAATATTTGCCGGAGCAAGATCAAGGTTTTCAGATATAGGAACAATAATTTCATCCAAGCGTAATTTTGCTTCAGGATCAGTAGTTAATACATTATAAATAGTTTTTGCCAAATTTTGCGGCTGGACATTTAACCCTAAGCTAGCATGTCCCTGAGGATCTAAGTCAATTAATAAAACATTTTTTTTAAGTCCGGATAAACAAGCAGCTAAATTAATTGATGTCGTTGTTTTGCCGCAACCACCTTTTTGATTCGCAATTGCAATTACCCTCATTTATTCCTCCCTCCTAAACCTGTTTCCGTCAACTAAATTAAAATTAAAACCCAATTATTTATTAATCTCAAAACTTAAAACTTGTCATTATCTTACATTATCCGGTAATTAAACTTATATGATTTTAAAACAATGCCTACTGATTTTATCGCATTTTAACTGCTTAGTTCATATCTTTTAAACAACCAAAATTCTCATACTTTCTTCGTCAAATATTATAACCCAAGTTATTAATTATTACAAGCAATTATAAAAAAGGCTATTGACGTAAACCGCCAATAGCCTTAAGTAAGCATCAAAGCTTAACAAATCAAATTATAAATGAACTGGATTGGATGAAGTCCAAACTCCATCTTGATCCAAGTCTATGGTAGCATTCTGATATACGGTAGGAGCCGTAAGATTTCGCGTTGCGGTAGCAGTGAAAACATCTTCATCAGAACCGGCAACAGTATATGTCCAGCTACCATCATCACCAGCATTAGTTGCCAAAACTTCAGGATAATCAAACGCGGAAATATCACCTGCAGCCCAATCACCAACAGCTACATCAACAAAAGTGTCATGTGCAGCTCTATACTGCAATTCCGCTTTTCTGATAGTATCAAGAACTGCCTTAGCTGAACCGCCTTTTGTTCTTTCAACTGTTTTAAAATAATTTGGTATCGCGATAGATACCAATATACCAATGATGATAACTACCATCAATAATTCAACAAGTGTAAAACCTTTTCTATTCATCTTAATGCCTCCGGTTATATATATTTATCAAAACAATGTTTTCATATTAAGCATATTCTTCCCCAAGAACTACGCCCTAAAGCATCTATTAGTTGTTTTTCCCAGTTTGACTGATTAAAGGAAATATCTTTCCCCATAAACCTGAAATCAGCGGTTAATTTTGTCAGTTATCCCTCCTT
>JAHITE010000101.1 GCA_018817585.1 Candidatus Omnitrophota bacterium | reverse complement strand
TATTCTCCGGGGAAATAGTTCAGGGAAAAATAGCAGTCTATTCCCAGGCTATCCAGCTCCCGGCTAATATCCAGATCGATTATCAGCGCGGTTACTGCGGAAGCAAAAGTTATTCGGCCATTTGCCAGACTGTAATAAAGCGGCTTGATCCCTATTCGGTCTCTGGCTAAAAGCAAAGCATTATTTGATTGGTCAAACAAAGCAATAGAAAACATTCCGTTTAACTGGTTGACAAACTCCGGGCCGTATTCTTCATAAAGATGACTAATAATCTCCGCATCACAGTTGGTTTTAAGCTGATGTCCTTTTTCTTCTAAAAACTTGCGCAGCTGCGGGTAATTATAAATCTCTCCATTAAACACGCTGAAGATCTGCTTATTCTCATTGAAAAATGGCTGGGTTGCGTTCTCAGGGTCACGGATATTTAAAATAGCCGCGCCAAAGCCGAGATTAGCCTGAAGATAAGCCCTGGCCTGATCCGGACCGCGTTGGTTCAGGCTATTGAGCATTTTCAAAATCAGATTCTGCTCAACTCTTGTTTCTGAATCAAAGTTATATTTGCCGCAAATTCCGCACATTAGTTTTCCTTAATTTATCTAAGGCTATTTATTAAAATTTTAAATTCCAAACCAGATTAACTGCCTGCCGGCTGGAACAGGCGCAGGAACATTCCCTGTCCGGATAAGCCCAGGAAGCAAGTTTTGCTTTAATTTGTGCTGTTGAATCGTTTATCAAATCAATCGAATAATTAGTTCTTTGGGTATTTTCATATGTTGCTTTTGCACAGACAAACATTATGCCCTGAGGCGTTACCCGAAAAATAATATTACCGGAAGCGCACTGTAAATATTTCAGCTCAGGCCATGACTGGAGATATGTTAATAAACCCAATGAATTAATAATTGTTTTGCGGTATTTTGCTTGGTTTTTGGCCCAGATTATTTCAGCCAGCGCCTTTTGTACCTGCGCCGGACTGATTTCCAGCGAATTTTTTGATTTACTTCCCAGCATATATTCTTCGAGAATTTCAAACCTAACCGCCAGTTTTAACTCACGCGCTAAGCCTATAATATAATCCAGATGAATAATATTGTGTTTGTTAATCGTCGCGGTAAAATTAACTTTAATTTTTGATTGTAAAGCGGCCTGAGCGGCCTTAATAACCGTCTGATAGGCGCCAGGACCGCGAATTGAATCATGTACCTCCCGCGGGCCTTCTATGCTCAGGTTTAGTAAATCCAGGATTTTTAAGCGGTTTATGTTTTCCGGCACTAAAATTCCATTGGAATTTAAACAAACATAGATTCCTTTTGCTTTAAAATATTCAATCAAATCAAAGATATCCCCTCTTAACAAAGCTTCTCCGCCGGTAATATTCAGTACTTTTGCCCCCAATTTATTCAACTTATCAATCATCATTTTTACTTGTTCGCTAGACAGCTCGTCAGAAACAAGACTTGGCATTTTGCAGTATAAGCAG
The DNA here is from genome assembly GCA_018817585.1 of Candidatus Omnitrophota bacterium. Lineage (GTDB taxonomy): Bacteria > Omnitrophota > Gorgyraeia > B26-G9 > B26-G9 > JAHITE01. The sequence continues at coordinate 6,108 of JAHITE010000101.1, read as the reverse complement.
CGCTGATTGCAGCGGTAAGTCGCTGCCCAGCTGATTAAAACCGGAATTTTTTTATGAAAAATTTTGGCTTTGGCGATTCGCAGCGCAATGGGAATTTTATATTTTAATTTCATTGTTTTATACTTTTGTATTATTTTTTACTCTTATAGTATTACTATTCAAAAAAAGCCTAAGCCATAAATAAACCATTGAGCAAGGCAGCAAAATTTAAATTATAAATAAGACAAGCATCTAAAGTCGGCGTGCACAGGCACTCCGCGCATTTGGTCAAAGGCAATGATTGGAACAGAGTTTTTATGTCACTGCGAACATATGCATCCGACATTATCCGGCCTTTAAGCATGGAACAAGGATAAAGTTCTCCGTTTTCGGAAATCCGCAAATATATTTTCCCAGCACAGCATCCGGGGATTTTAACCTCCGGATAATCCCGGAGATATTTTAATGCCGGAAGTGAATTAAGAATACTTTTCCCCGCGCATTTGGCGGATAATATTCTGTTCAAAACAACATACTGCTGTTTTTTATCCAGTACCAGGCCTGAAACGTCTTTATCTCCGGCTAAAAATTTATTTATCAGTTGAAATCTTATCGGCAGGCAATAGCTTTGGGCGAAATCAAAGATAAACTCAAGATATTCGCTGTTGAATTGAGAAAGACTAACATTAAGCGTAACTTTAATATTTTCTTCTCTGGCCAAATCTAAAGCAGTGATCAGCGCGGCATATGAGCCCTGCTGCCGAAGCTTATCATGGATATGTTCTGGACCGTCAAAACTGATATTAAGCATCCCCGCGGCTTTTAAGTCTGCCCGGCGTTTGGGTACTAACATTCCATTAGTTAATAGGGCTGTGTAAATCGCTTTATCCTGACAAGCCTTTAAAATCACTCCGATATCTTCGCGTAATAAAACCTCCCCGCCGCCGAAATGAATCCGCATTGTTCCCAGCTCAGCCAATTGGTTTATCCCGTCTAAAACATCAGCGGTATTAAGCTCCTGAACAGCATTGGAGTGTTGGGGCACGCCGCAATAAGCACAGTTAAAATTACAGCGAGAAGTTAAATCCCAGCCCACAAAAAGCGGAATTCTCTTGCCCGTAAGCTTTGCTTTAATAAATCTCAGCCCTGTTTTTAGTTTATTCATAAGATTCACTTATTTAAATATGTTAGTATTTTAGCATATTGCACTGATTGAATAAAGCACCCTATGCTTAATTTATAAGTGATTATACCAGCTAACAACTTTTGTTATTACTAGGTGTTATATGATTTAATTATTTAGTATTTTTTTATTTCTAAATAATCGAATTTTCGATAATATTAATTTCAAACTAAATTTAATATAACGCGTATAATATCTTCTGCGCACAATATCCAGCCGGTCACGGGCAACCATACTCAAGGGGGTTTCAATTAAACTAGGATTGATCAGCGGAATATATAAATACAATTTTCGTTTAATAATAAACTCAATAAACCGCTTAGGAAAAAACCTCAATCCGATTAATAATAAATGATAAAGCCGTTTATTTTTGTCTTCAGTTCTATTATGCACAGTATTTGCTGCCACGTTTGGCTGTTTAGCCATGGTATCCATATACTCCTGATCAATAACTTTGGCTTTTAAGCCAATAGCCGCAATATCTGTTTGCGGAAAATAAATAAGCTTAAACACACAGATTCTGTTTGGCCGGTTCTGATTATAAAATTTAAGCATAGCTAAAAGATCAGCTTCCTGCTCCCCAGGCAGTCCGATAATATTATCGACAACGCAGCGGATTTTAAATCGCCGGAATAATTTAATCGCATTTTCAATCTGCTGATTACTATGAAACCGGTGTAGAATATTTTCCCGTACCTCTTGGCTTACGCTCTGCACTCCCATGCAAACCTGATAACAGCCAATCTGTTTAAGATTTTTAACAATAGCCGGATTAACATGCGCTGGGCTGACAAAACAGAAAACCGGGCGGGTTATATACTTAACATACTGCTGAGAAAAATCTTCCAGCCACTGAGAATCGCTGGTAAACAAATCGTCATTTATCCTCAGCCGTTTAAAATTATATTTTGCCAAAGCATAACGTAGTTCCTCTATAACATTATTCACGCTGCGAATCCGCACTTTTGGCTGTTGAGGGTAAAGTTTTTTTAACACAGAGGTATAACAATATGAACAAATATTCGGGCAGCCTCTGCGGGTAATAATTGTATAGCCGGTTTTAAACTCAGGGATAATCCTATAATACAAATCCTTATCCGGAAAAGGCAAACAATCAAGATCATTGATCAAAGGCCTTACGGAATTATTTTTAATGATTTCTTTTTCCTTAAACCATAAATTGCCAATTCCCTTAACTGGTTTTCCAGCCTGCAGACAATCAACAAGCTCAGTTAAAACCTCTTCGCCTTCACCAACGATAACATAATCAATTGCCTGCTCCGCAATCACATCCTGAGGAACTGATGTGGGATGAATCCCTCCGAACACAATTTTCTTCCCCATTAAATGCTTAATTTTTTTTGCGAATTGCAAAGCATTTAAATAAGTACTGCTCGTTGCCGAAAAAACAAAAATATCCGGAGCATAGGCAATGGCCTGATCAAGTAAGTATTGGTCAAAATTAAAAAAGGACCGTAAAGGGCTGATAGTAATAAATGGGTCATTAAACAAACCCGGATCAAATAAAAGCCGCGTCTCGTGCCCGGATTTTTTGAGCACAGCAGAAAGATACTCAATGCCCAGGTTCTCAAAAGCGGAATAAAAAAACATTATTTTCATAAAATAGTCTTAAACTCCTTGGAATCCTAAAATAGGGAATAAATAAAGTTATTTATTTCACACTGAATTCAAACAAATTATTCAGCAGTCTTTTTTAGAAAACAGCACTCCGAAAAATGAACGAATGTAGCGGTTTAATTCATTAAACGACTTAATGCTGATCAGGGTTTTTAATAAGTATCCTATCCTGAAATAAAATTTACAATAAGCGATAATCGCATATTGCTCAACCAGCTTCTGGGATAAGTCCGTCCAAACAGCCGGCATCCGGGTTTCCGGAAAACTGCCTTGAATATATTCCTTCCACAAATCCCTGTTGGTTTTTTCCATTACCTGTTCATAAAGATAAGTCTGCGGTTTGGGTACCGTTTGATGAAACTGCGCGTAATCCAATTTCAGTTTTTTGGAAAAATCAATTGTTTTACGCATGCTGGCTGCGGTTTCTTCCGGCGCGCCCAGCAAAAAGAAGCCCAGGGTCTTGATCTTATGCTTTCTGGTAAGATCTATTGCCCGGCGTATTTGTTTAAGGGTAATCCCTTTATTAACTCTGTTCAGCATTTCCTGATCCCCGGATTCAATGCCATAAAGGATTCTTTTACATCCGGCCTGTCTCATTAAACGCAGCATTTGTTCATCCATTTTATCCACCCTAGCCCGGCAGGCCCAATCAATATCTATGCCTGATTCAATAATCCCGTTACAGATATCAACAACTCTCTGTTTATTAACATTAAAGGTCGGATCAAAAATTTCTATTTCTCGTATATTATATTTTTCATAACACTCCACCATTTCCTTAACCACCATAACCGGAGTGCGGCAAGTATAGCCAATCTTAGCAATTGAACAAAAACTGCATTGATAAGGACAACCACGGCTGGTAACCATAATTGTCATGTTCCGGCGTTTAGACATAACCGCGTGGTATCGCTCATTAGGCAGTAAATCTCTGGCCGGAAACGGCAAAGCAGCAAAATCCTCGCTTAAATCATCCGGAGGATTGATCACGCATCTGCCCTTGTCCCTAAAACAAAGCCCTTTAATATTGCTTAAACTTTTTGACTGCTCTAAGGCGGTCAATAATTGGGGAAACGCTTTTTGCGCCGAACCAATAATCCCATAATCAATCGCGTCATAGGCCATAACCTCCCGCGGATATAATTCCATTAGAACATTGCCGACCACAATCGGAATACCTGTTTGTTGTTTAAAAAACTTTATCCAGTCAAGCGTGTCATGAAACATATAAGCAGTAAGCATAAAGCCCAGCATATCCGGTTTAAAAGCCTTAAGCCTTTCTAATGTCTCCTGCTGGGAAAGCTTCAGTGCCCGCGCGTCGATAATATCAACCGTATGGCCGTGTTCTCTGGCTATAGCCGCGGCAAATGCCAGGCCCAGGGGCGGAAATAAGCCAAATTCTCGGCTGACAATATCAATATCTTCTTCAAATTTTTTATGCGTATACGGAGGGAAAATAAATTGTATTCTCATTATTTTTTTCCCTTAGCTAAATTATTATCCAGATAGCTTTTCAGCGTATCAAATTTATATTTTCCGCTAAAAGCCGCGATTACTTTTTTTAGTTTAAGCAGATTCTGTTTACCGCATTTACTTGTAATATGCCCGGGAATGCCTTTAATCTTTGGCAATTCAGCGAATTCCCAGGGATGAAAATAAAGGACAACAGGCCTTTTTTGGATAAGATTAATTTTACAACCCAAAATTGTAATCCACGCGCCCAAATGGCGCATCCACCACCAGGAAATCGGAAAGCGAATCCCTGGAATCACAGAAACCGGTATTTCCCAAATCCCTTTTGCCTGATTACCTTCAGGATTAATTTTTGCCTTTAAAAAATACGGAGCTAAACTATCGCGAAAATTATAATAATACCCGGGAACAATCGCCGGATGAACAGAACTATCATAGTGAAATCCGGACTGCTCCAAAATCTGAACAATTATCCCATTGGCATGAAAAAACGGAGCGCGAAAACCAATTATCTTCTGGCCGCTTAAATCGCTTAATATTTTCTTTGACTGGTTTATATGCGCTTCTATCTGTTCAGGGCTATCCTTAGTTATATCCACATGATCAAAAGCATGACAGGCAATTTCATGCCCTTTATCTGCCAATAATTTTACAATTTTCGGATTAGCCTTAGCAAAATATCCTGTTATAAAAAAAGTAGCCTTAACCTTATAAGCATCCAATAAATCCAGCAGATTAAGACAACCTTGGGTGGAAAATTCAACTGATTTATTAAATTTTTGATCAAAATCATATTTGCCGCTAACCGGCCACTCCTCAAGATCAAATGTTAAAAATATCATCAAACTCGTATTTTTCATAACACTCTCTTTTAATCGTCATACCATTTAGGCTTAATCACTCTAATATATTCTTTAAACCGAAAAGGATTCACAAAAGATTTTATTGAATCCCCAAACATTTTTATTGCCACTAAAACCCACCAAATATACATATTCCGCTTATGCGTGTATCTGCTTAATAATCCTTTTAACAACCATCCGAATGAGGCAGATTTTTTATTTAAAGTATATAATAAATCATCAATTTCATCCCGGGTTAAATATTTTGACCCCATCACTGGTGTTGACCAATCGTAATATGAAAAATCTGTGATTTCAAGCCATCCTTCTTTTTTCGCCTGTTCCCAAAGCTTTGTGCCCGGGACAGGAGTTATCGGATGAAAAGCGGGATAATCAACCTTTAGATCTTTGACATACTCCAATAGCTGCAACATAGTTTCCTTTGTTTCATTACGCACTCCAATGATAAAAGTTACTTGAGTAAAAACCTGTGGATATTTTTTATGAAATATACTCAGCGCTTCATTGACCATATCTATTTTATAGCATTTCTTCCCCAAATCATTAAGCGCAGCATCATCCGCCCGCTCCCCACCAATAGATATGTGCCTTAACCCCGAGCGGACTAATTTTTCCATAATCCCCAGTTTTTCATCTCTTATTATGCAATCCGCTCTTAAAAAAGCAAACCAATTCATCTTTAATTTTTTCTCCAAAATAGAATCGGCAAATCTCGCATTCCAATCAGGATCAATATTCCACGAATCATCAACAAAAATAAAAAACTTCTTTTTATATTTATAATACAATAATTCAATTTCTTCTATTGTCCGTTTAACACTTTTTGTTCGCCAACGCGGTTTTAATTGAACTTTTCCATCGACAACTACTTTCTCTGACATTTGCACCCACCATACGCAAAAGTCACAATTACTGATACACCCCCGGCTATGATGCATTGTTATTCCACCCGGAGAAAAAAGATATTTTGCT
>JAHITE010000100.1 GCA_018817585.1 Candidatus Omnitrophota bacterium | reverse complement strand
TGATTCGATTTCCGCTTTAATAATTCTCCCTGCTTCCAGGGCAATATCATTTTTCAAAATAGTATTAGCAGCCATAGCAGCGATTACATCAGGATGATTAGGACTAAACTGACTCATCAAGAGTTCCAGTTTCAAATCAGCTAAACGAATTTGAGATTTCAAGTCGTTTATAATATCACTATTAGCAATAAATTTCAAGTTAAGTTGTTCAGGATTTCCCTGTTGCTTAATACTCTGATTAATCGCGTTAAGCTGAGAATTAACCATTTCAATATCCGCGTCAACTGTCATTAAATGCATATCTAAGTCAGCGTATTTCTGTAAATCCAAAACCATATCTGATCCGGATAACATAATCATATTATCCTGGCTGGCGATTTCGCTTAACTCATTCTCCACATTAATAATATCATTTTTTGCCGCCTGGATTTCGGTGTCCAAGGAAGCAATAATCTGCTCAACCGTTCGCTGCTTCAGACTTACACGGTCTTGAATATATGTTTCCGCCATAGCATTTGCTAATTTCGCGGCAAATACCGGATTAGTTTGCGCGATATTAAGTTCTAAAACATTTGTGCCCTCAAGGATATTCAGCTTAATATTTTTCTGTAATTTGCTTATTTTTAAAGAGCTACGGTCAAATCCCTTTAGTTTTGTCGAAGAAAAATCAATTTTATCCAAAGCTTTGCTGATCACATTTTTACTTTTAATAATTTCAGTTTGAGTTATCGCGAACTGCAAACCTGTTTCATATGTCGCAAAATCATCTTTAGGATTCAGCTTTTCTTCGCGCATCAAAATCTTGGCGCTTGTCTCATAAACCGGAGTAATCAATACTTTAGTGACAAAAAAAGTTGCTGCCAATGTCAGGATTACTGAAAGAGCAATGATCAGCTTGCCTCTTTTAATAATATCCAGAACATCCACTAAATCCACATCCTTTTTATCCTGCAATTTTTCGCTCACGGATTATCCCCTTTTAATATACTAGTTATTGTCTTCAACTGCTTCCAAAGTTCTGTACTGTAGATAAGAACTCAAAGTCGGCTGAATATTAAGTCTGAAAAAACCCATAACATCATCAATTTTACCCAAGAAATTCTTCGGCACATAGACAATATCTCCAGGCTGTAATGCCATATCATTGCTGAAATTCGCCTCATTCATTGATTTCTGCAAATTAATATTATAAATCGCTGGTTTCATGGCATAAGCATTGCGCACAACAACCACACTTTCCATGTGGCCAAATTGCGAATTCCCGCCGGCTTTGGCAATAGCCTGTAAAGCCGTAACTTTTTCAGAAATACTGTATTGTCCGGGTTTATTAACATGGCCCAGGACCAGAATTGTTTTGCTTTCCACTTTTTGAACAATTACCGTTACCTGAGGATTAAGAATATATTTACGTTCCAGAGTCGCGGCAATTAGATCACTTAACTGTTGGGGTGTGAGTCCGCTGGCTTTTATTTCTCCGGCCAAAGGCAGAGATATTCTGCCATCAGGACGAATTTTTAAAACCCGGCTAAGATCTTCATTACGCCAGACAACGACTTCAATAACATCACTTACATCTAATAAGTATTCCGGCATTATCTCTGGCTGCGCGCTGATTCCATTACTATAAGCCTGGTTAGGATCATATTCGCGTTCATTCAATTTACTATTTGAAGCATATGACAGGGTTGAAATAATCAGCAGCAAACAAACAGTAATTGCTCCGGACTTGAACCATTTTAAAATACTTGATATTTTATTTCTGTTAATCATTTTTTTGTCCCCTATTTTCAACTTAAAAATTTTACAGTAAAACTAACTTTTAAATACACTTATTAAAAGTGGTTGATTAAGTATACATGACAAAATTTATTTTTGCAAGGTCGCAGAGGCTAAATCAATCTAATTCATTTAAATTAAAATACTTATATAATAAAAAAATATAAGGAAACCCGCATTAATTTTAAGAAACGCGGGTTTCCTTAAAAAAGCAAATATCGATTTTTAACTTTTTAGCTGAAATATCCAAGCTGAATTAGATTTTTAAAATCAGCAGAATCAAATTTACTTATCCTTTTTTCTCCTCATAAACATGAATATCTCTCTGGGGAAAAGGAATCGTAATTCCGCTTTTCTCCAACTCAAGCTTACCCTGCTCCACAATATTAAAATATACATCCCAATAATCACCGGGTTTTACCCAGGGCCGGCAAACCAGATTTACACTGCTTTCAGCTAATTCTGAGACAGCAATCACTGGTTTAGGCTCAGTTAATATCCGTTTATCACTGGCCACAGCTCTAGCCAGCGCGTCTTTGGCTTTTTTCATATCATCAGTATAGGAAATCCCAAAAACTAAATCAATCCGGCGTTTATCAATTGCTGAGAAATTAGTTATTGTTGCCCCAGTTACCTGGGAGTTAGGCACAACAATTTTCCGATTATCCGGATGCGCCAGCACTGTATTAAAAATTTGAATTTCCTTAACCGTGCCCATTTCTCCGCCGGCAATAATAAAATCATTGACTTTAAACGGCTTAAACAATATTAAGATCACCCCAGCCGCGAAATTAGAAAGCGATCCCTGCAAAGCCAGACCAACTGCCAGACCAGCAGCCCCAAGCACAGCAATAAACGAAGTTGTCTGCACGCCCAGCTGACCAATCGCGGCAATCACGACAAATGTCATAGCCCCGACATAAGCAATATTATGCACAAAACTAACTAAAGTTTCTTCAACTTTTGCTTTGAGCATTACTTTCTTCAATCCCCCGGTTAAAAGACCAGCTAGAAACTTTCCAATCACAAAAATCAGGATTGCCGCAATAACTTTTATCCCGTAGAGTAAAATATATTCTTTTATTTTTAGGATTAGATCTTCCATATTCCCTCCTTTTTATTTAATCTCGTTTATCTTCAAATTAGCCACGGACTTACTCAGAGACTTATCCATGGCTAGCAATGACTCTTTAATTGTCTTAAAAGTACTGTTCTGGACCACTGGGATATTATCTGTACCTTTATGTTCTAATTTATCAATAATATCTTTAATCGTTATATTTTCAGGAGAATGCGCTGGCTGATATCCCAGACCCGCCCCAGCCAGTTCCTTTGTTTCAATCAAAACATTAGCTTCGACTAATTCAAACAGTATCTGCCGGATTAAGCGAATTGGTATTTCTAACTCATGCGATATAGCTGCGGCAGTCCAGATCTTTCCGCCAGCGCTAAAGCTGTTAAAGATCAGATGGGCAATATTAATTGTCAACAGTTGTTTATAACTATAGCTGACACTTAAACAATCCGGCTCAAATTCATAGGTTTCCAGATTCTGACAGGCAAAGGAAATCTCAGCGCCAAACAGGACAATCAGCCAGCTGATCTGCATCCAAACTAAAAACAATGGCAATGCGGCAAAACTGCCGTAAATCGCGTTGTACTTAGCCACTCCAACCTGAAAAGCAATATAAGCCCACTGCATTATCTGAAATAATGTTCCACCAACAATCCCGCCGACAAAGGCTGATTTTAAATAAACTTTTGTATTAGGCATAAAAACATAGATAAACGAAAAAAGAACCCAGATCACAATAAATGGCAATATTTTCAAAGATAACAAAATAAGCGGACTAAACACACCAAGAAAAGCTATTTTTTCCACGATAAGCCTTATCTGACTGGCAATCAGCACAGTTACTGAGCTGGAAATAATAAACAATAGCGGACAGATCAGCATAATTGATAGATAATCACTGAATTTTCTGCCCATGCTTCTTGATGTCTTAATTCCCCAGATATCATTAAACGATTTCTCAATATTGCCCAATACTTTTATTACTGTCCAAAATAAAACCGCCACACCAATTCCAGCAATCATCCCGCCCTGGGTATTATCCAAAAGAACCTGAGCAAAGCCAATAACCCGGGTAATAAATTCTTCCTGCCCGGAAAATTTTTCCAGCATAATCGTTTCCAGAACTTTTTCAAAACCAAAGCCTTTGGCAATCCCGAAAGCCATAGCCATTATCGGCACAATCGAAAGCAAGGAAAAAAAGGTCAAGGCTGAGGCTCTTAGCTGGCATTTATCCTCATCAAAACTGCGCAATGCCAAGATAATAATCATCAGCGGTTTTAACAGAATTGATTTTGTTTTGGAAAGGTTTTTCGTGCGGATCCGCCAGATATCAGTTTTTATAAAATTTATTACTTTTGCGATCATTCTTTCCTCCCTGATTTACGCTCAGACATACAATGATTCCCATGGCCGCTATCCAGGGGAATTGCTATAATATAGCAAGCAAATTTTCAATTGTCAAAATATAATAATTCAACTTTTCACTGACTTTTTATTTTTAATCCGCGCTCCGCGTGATTTAAGTTTTTCCGCTCGATAAGATTTCTGCGCTTCATAGTATTCTTGCCAGATTGTATAATATTTGGTACTAATCCACTTACCTCTGACATAAGCTTCCACAACTTTATCTGTCCGGGTATCAACTAAAACAGGATATTCTTCTAGCCCGGCGTAAATAACTGCCTCTTTGTATTGATTATAATCTATCACATAATATCCTCTAGCCGATCACCTTTAAAACCAGCCTATCTTAAAAATCTTAAGCATCTTTTTCTGGTAATAAAAATCAAATGGATTTTTATAATATAAAATAGCACTATCCATGCCAGGCTTATTTATTTATTTAAATAGTTATATGTCACTGAACAGTAAAGAACAAAAAGTTTTATAAAGATATTAGCTTATTATTCTTCAGCTAAATCTGTATAATTAAATAAACAGTATGTGGTTTAAAATTGTTTAAATTAAGATAGGATTGACTGCTCAGTTCAAAAATTATTCAGGGATTAAGCGAATATTAAATATATTCCTATGTTTTCCGGGAAAATAAACCCCGCAGAAAAAACACTCCATAGCTTATATGCGCGGAGATTCTCGCCGCGCTAACCGGCACGATCAAAGCCATTTTTTTAACCCCGGATTTCTGGCTCTTTTCTACTAACAGCCAGATCGCGCTTGTGGCAAATATCGATAAGAAATAAGCCATAATACTCGCGGAGTATATTAAAGCCATATTTATACTAAAAAAAGAAACTATCGCGCCTAAGACAAAGTAGCCTAATAAAAAACTGGGCACAAAACAAGATAATTTCAAACCCGGCTCAGGAAAATGCTTGGCCAGATAACCTCTTTGCCTCGCGAATTCAGCAACCTGCTTAATATGCCAATTATCAAAATCATATTCACTGGCTTTTTGACGGGTTACAGCATCCGGCTCAATAAGCTGTATGCCGGCGTCAAAGCCATAAGTTAAATCCTGATTTTTGGCTTTAACCCACATTACTTTGCCTGTAGCAAAAATCGGCATGGTATAATTCAGATATCGCATTTGAAACTGAATAATTCTTCCAGGAACTATTGGGCGATTTAGCGCTGCTTTAAATCCGTCGCGGCTAAAATTTGTCATCAGCATATCGCCGCAGGCATTATCTTCTCTAGAAAGAAATGTTCCATTAATCACAGAATCCAGCCGGGAATATCTTCTTTTATTTGCCGCCATAAACTTATCGCTCCAGGTTACACACACACTAAATCCAGCTAAAACTTAAAACAATTAAATCAGCAAAAAATTGCCTTGTTTATAAATATAATCAATCCACGGGCTTTTGTCAAACTAAATGTCTAAACAACAATCAACAAATCATAGCACTTTACATGCCAGAAATAGTAAATAATCGCAAATTGTTACAAATAAACGTCTTACAATTTTAGCTAAAAATGCTGATTTAGATAATTAGAGAAAAGCGTCTATTTTTATAAACGTTTTGTCTTTTTTTTGATTAATTTAGGGAAGATATTGACTCGCGGAAAATTAAATATCGCTTAATATTTCTTGATTGAGATTTTTTGATAAATTCGATAACTGCTGTCTACGCCGCTAAAAACCTGTCTGGCCTCACCCAGAAGATTTTCTGATGTCCCCATGACAAAATAGCCTTCATCAACCAAAGCTTCATGATATTTCATTATAAGATACTCTTGCAAACTACGGTTAAAATAGATAAATACATTGCGGCAAGTAATCATATCAACACCCGAAAAAGCCGGATCATGAATCAGATTACGATTTTTAAACTGAACAAGCTCCTTTATCTGCGGAACAACTTGGTATTTATCATTAATCGGTATAAAAAAACGCCGCAGTTGATAAGGAGTCAGTCCTTTAACACTTTCACTGTTATATTGCCCAAGCATCGCTTGTTTTAAACACTCCCGATCAATATCACTGCCGTAAATTTCTATTTTTATTTTTTCCGGCATTTTTTCCGTCAGTTCATAGAGCATAATCGCTAATGAATAGGGCTCTTCTCCATGCGAACACCCAGCACTCCAGATCCTTATTCTCCGTAAACCATGTTCTTTTAATTTCTTGGCAATAAGCGCGGGAAAAACATCCTGTTTAAGTTTATCCCATATTGGCTTATCCCGGAAAAAAGCAGAAACATTAATCGTTAAGACATTAAATAATTCCTCATACTCCTCAGAATTATGAATCAAGACCTGAAGGTATTCAGAATATGTTTGCACATTTTTAGCCCGCATCCGCAAAGCAATCCTCCGCTTTAAAACTCGATCGCGATAATGAGAAAAATCAACACCCCTGTCATCCTTAATCTGCTTCATTAATAAATGATAGGCTTTTTCCCGATCCAAACCTTCTTCATGCCGCGGATTTGAGGTTATTGTCCGGACGGCAGCAACCAGCTCTTTTACTATGAGTTGGGAATTTTCTGTACGGATTTGTTGAATCAATTTATCCGTAAAAGAATCAACAGTAATATATTTGGGAGGAATCCGGGATAAAGCAAAAGCAATAATATCTTGTTTGCAGAGATCACAAGTGCAAATGTCAAATCGCATCGACAGCATCTCATCAAGATACTTCTTTGTAATATCCTCCATGATATTAAATGCTTTCATAACAAAACACTCCGCTTTTATTATTAACTAACTAATAAATCAGGTCTTAGAATGCGGCTTTAAATTTTTCATGATTTTAACTAATTCTTTTAAAATAACTGATGATTGTTCTACCCGAACCTGTTCAATCACCGCGTATATTGCTCCGGTTTCTGAAGTAACATATTTAGCCGGAATATTACTTAAAACTTCGGCAATCATTTTATCATAACAGCTTTCACACTTACACACTGTCTTGTCAGCAAGAATCATTTCCTTAAGATATTTTTCTACAATGTCTTCCATTATATTATGAGCTTTCATACTTTTTCGCCCCGAGTTTTTCTTTGTCTAAATTATTTAAATTAGCCAGCTGTTTACGCATCATCACCACTATTTTTTTAACTGTTTCCGGCTCAAGCACTAAATAAAATGATCCGTTTATTTTTCTTTGCTCATCGAGAAAAGTCATTGTATGCACAAAAACTTTATCTTCTTCATTCAGATTCATCATCCCGAATTTTATAACTTCTTTTAACGGACCACTGGTCAATACTGGAATCGAAGGAATAACCGGGACATCCAGCAGCAAACTCATTGCTCCGGAATACGCGGAAATAACGACATTACCTACTTCTTTAATCGTAGAAACTCCTAATTGAGTTAAAAAACCAGCGGATTGTTTTTCTTTTGAGGCAAAAATTGAGACAAATTCAAAAGCGCTTTTTTCCTTAAACAGCAAAGAAACCTGACCTAAAATACCTGCCAGGATCTGACAATGCACGCCAATAACAATATTATCTTTGCTTTGTAAAATAGACTCAACATCTTTAAATTTTATAACTTGAAGCGCCGGAGACTCAAGCCGCAGAGTCCGATTAATCATTTGGGAAAAAGCATGTGTAGAATTGCAGGCGCAGATACTACCTACTTCAGTAATAATATCATTTTCAGTTAGCGTTTTCTTCATACCCCCCCCATTAACTACTTAGAATATAAGTATAGCATATAAAACCAGTTACTACAATAACTTTGAGAAAATATAGACCCAAATATAGACCCACGTGACAAGGACACAAAATTGCAAAGCTAAAAAAGTAGGGGCCGGCCTTGCGTCGGCCCGTGACAATATAAATTTATCAAAAATTAGCCAAATTATTAATAATCAATGGATTGATATACCAAATCAATACGATGATATTGAATTGGACAAATACATTGTTAGTCCTAACCACATTCATGGTATTTTGTACAATAATGATATTAATATACGGGAGGACGCAAGGCCCTCCCCTACTAAATTATCCCAGTTTATTTATTACAGCCCGGATATCATCTGGTATTTTCGCTTTGAATTCAACTATTTTAGCTGTATGGGGATGCTTGAATCGGATTTTTTCCGCGTGTAAAGCCTGTCTGAGAATCAAACCTTTTATCCCTTTTGCCTTATTATAAGTACTATCCCCTAAAATCGGATAGCCTAAATGCGCCATATGTACTCTTATTTGATGAGTTCTCCCTGTTTGAGGATAAACTTCCAGCAAACTCAGATTAGCAAAACGTTTGAGCACCTTGTAGCGGGTAACTGCCTGCCGGCTGCTGGCATGCGAAACACTCATTTTTTTCCGGTTAAACGGATTACGGGATAAAGGCGCGTCAATCACCCCCTCATCATAATTCACGCTGCCCTGGACAATTGTTACATAGGTTTTTTCAATCGTATGTTTCTTGAATTGATTAGCCAGGTTCCGGTGCGTCTTATTATCTTTAGCAATGACCAATAACCCGGACGTATCTTTATCCAGTCTGTGCACAATTCCCAGTTTCATCGGTCCATTAATATCTGAAAGATTTTTACAATAAAAGCTTAAGGCATTGACCAAGGTATCATTAAAATGGCCAGCCGCGGGATGAACAACCAAGCCTGCCGGCTTATTAACCACAATAATATACTTATCTTCAAAAATTATATCAATGGGAATATTAGCCGCGACCAAGCCTTGTGCCGCCGGCTTTTCCTCTAAGATTATCGTAATCCAATCGCCAGGTTTTATTTTATGATTAGGCTTAACCACCAAACCATTTAAATTAATATTGCCTTGCTCAATCAGCTTTTTAATATCAGAACGCGATAAGTCCTTGGCTAATTTATCAGCCAGCCATTTATCCAGTCTGCCGATAATATCCTTCAGTCCTATTTGCAAATTTAAAATTTTATTAGTTTCATTCATTAATTTGCTTTCTTTAACCTGATATAGGCAAAAATACCTGCCGCGATCAGAATTAAGCTTATATATTGATAAATACTCAGGCCCCAGGCAAAAATCGGATTATCCCGGACAAATTCAATACAAAACCTGATTAGTCCATAAAATATCAGATACAAACAAAATATCTGACCGTCAAATACTTGCTTGCGCCGGATTAAAAATAATCCCAAAAAAAGAATTAACAGCAAAAAAGCCGAATAAAGCTGACTGGGATGTACTGTTTCCAGATTCTCGGAAAACCTAATCCCCCAAGCTAAATCAGTTGTTTTACCATAACAACAACCATTTAAAAAACAGCCAATCCTGCCAAAAGCGTGCGCCAGCGGCAGATAAAGCATCAGTAAATCCAAGGTTTTAAATACCGGAAGTTTTTTATTTTTAAAGTTTATTAATGCCGCGATTGTGCCAAAAATCAAACTGCCGTGAAAGATTAAACCGCCTTGATATATTTTTAGAATATCCCAGGGAGCATCCAAATAGGCCTCTGGATAAAGCAAGACATAAACTACTCTCGCTCCCACCAGTCCCCAGATCACGACCCAGAAAATTAAATCAATAATTTCATCCTTGGGCAAACCACTTTTCAACGCGTCCCGCTCGATCAGAGAAACTGCCAAAACAATTCCTAAGGCAACCATTAAGCCATAAGAATAGATATTTATCTTAAAAAAAGAAAACAGAATGGGGCGCATAATTATTCAATCGCTTTTTTATTAAACAGCAAAAACAAAAGCACGAAAACTCCGCAAGTAATAAAAGAATCAGCCAGATTAAAAACCGGCCAAAATCTTAAATCAAGAAAATCAACAACATAGCCCAGTCTTATCCTATCAATAAGATTTCCCGTAGCGCCGCATAAAATAAACAATAAAGCCCATTGCCATAAACGCATATAAATATCAGACGAGAACCTCGGTCTGCGTACCAGCATATAAAGAATCAGGATTATGGCGAATACCGCGATGTAGGATAATAACCAATTATGATCACGAAAAGCGCCAAAGGCAGAACCAGTATTATACACCAAAGTTATATGAAAAAAATTAGCAATAACCGCAATACTTTCATTTTGATGCAGCCTTTTTAATACAGCGAGTTTAGAGACTTGATCACAAAAAATTAAGAGAACAATGAGGAATATTTTACTCATCAGAAAGCATTTTAGACTGTTTTTTTACTTTTCTCATAAGCTTCCTTGCAGTTGCGGCAAAGTTTAGCATAGGGAATGGCCTTAAGTCTTTCTTTATTAATTTTTTTCTCGCAAGCTTCGCATTGACCATATATCCCATCGTCAATTTTTTTCAAGGCATCGTCAATACTGAACAATACTTTTTGTTCCACACTCGCTCTATCCCAGGAGAGTTCACGTTCAAAACTATCACTAGCTACATCAGCCATATGAAAAGTATACGCGGACAAGTCTCCGCTTGCATCTCTTTGTGACTGTTTAAGGCTGCCTCCGCCGATTTGCCGCATCTCATCGGAAACTTTAGTTCTTAACTCAATAAGTCTTTTTTTAAACTCACCAGCATCCTTTTTATTCACCACAATTGCTCCTTTCTCCAAGGCTGAAATACAATAAACTCATTTCAACTGCTCTATTAA
Organism: Candidatus Omnitrophota bacterium; assembly: GCA_018817585.1. Taxonomy (GTDB): domain Bacteria; phylum Omnitrophota; class Gorgyraeia; order B26-G9; family B26-G9; genus JAHITE01. The sequence continues at coordinate 26,541 of JAHITE010000100.1, read as the reverse complement.
TCATCACTCTTTATTCGAAGAATAATTCAAATTGTAATCGCCGCGACACAACGCTGACAAATCTGGGGATGTTGTTTATCCTCCCCCACACTCTGGCTATGATTCCAGCAGCGAATACATTTGTCGCCGACAGCTTTGGCAATTTTAATATTAAACTTACCGTTTTCTACAACCGTATTATTCTTTATAAATTCAATATTATATACTTCCGCGTCTAGACTGTCAACACTCAAGTTCAACTGGACTTCCGAGACTATAAATACAGAGGCCAGCTCATTTTTATATTTATTTATGGTTTGCGCGATAATCCCCCCACTGCTTTGGGCGCAAATTGTCACTTTTGCCTGAAGACTATTGCCAATCAGCTTTTCACTTCTTGCCTGCTCCAAAGCTTTTAACACGCAATTGCGCGCATTGAGTAATAATCTCCAGGTACTGTTTAAGCTCCCATCAATATAAGCCTTATTCACCCGCGGCCAATTAGTTAAGAAAATACTCTCCTGTTTTTTCCACGGGATAAAATCATTGGTTTCCTCGGCAGTAAAAGATAATATCGGAGAAATAATCTTAGTTAATACAGTTAAAATCTCATATAAAACCGTTTGCGCTGATCGGCGCTCAATGGATTTAGCGCCGGCAGTATACAGTCTGTCTTTTAAAACATCCAGATAAAATGAGCTCATCTCGACAACACAAAAATTATAAATCAGCTTAACTGCCTGATGAAAAATAAAATTATCATAAGCAGTTGTTACCTGCTTTAATAAATAATGCAAAGCCGATAAAGCCCAGCGGTCTATTTCCAATAATTCGGCATAAGCCAGCGCGTCTTTGGCCGGGTCATAGTCAAAAAGATTGCCTAAGGTAAATTTCAAAGTGTTTCTGATTTTGCGATAGCTCTCACTAACCCGGTCAATACTTTCCTGTGACATTCGGACATCATCGTTATAATCAGCGGAAGCAATACACAAACGCAGCACATCTGCTCCCAATTTATCAATAACTTTCTGCGGAGCAATAACATTTCCCCGGGATTTGGACATTTTCTTGCCTTCGCCGTCGACAATAAAGCCATGAGTTAAAACCTGTTTAAACGGCGCTTTATTTTCAATTGCCATTCCCGTGATAAATGCCGCCTGAAACCAGCCGCGGTGCTGATCAGAACCTTCCAGATATAAATCAGCGGGATAAGCTAAATTAGTTCTTTGTCTTAAAACCGACTGATGACTGACTCCGGAATCAAACCAGACATCAAGAATATCTTTTTCTTTATTAAACTTTTTATGTCCGCAATCAGCACAAACATATCCCGCTGGCAATAACTCCGCCGCCTCTTTCTTGAACCAGGAATTAGTTCCTTCTTTCTCCACGATTTTGGCAAAATTTTCAATAACTTTTTCATCCAAAACCGGAGTATTGCATTTTTCACAGTAAAAAACCGGGATCGGTACGCCCCATAATCTTTGGCGGGAAAGACACCAGTCCGGCCGGTTTTCCACCATACTGGTAATCCGATTTTCGCCAAAATGCGGCACCCAGGAAACGTTTTTAATTTCTTTGAGAATATTATCACGCAAAGCCTGATGATCAATCCGCATAAACCACTGATCAGTTGCCCGGTAAATTATCGGCTTTTTGCAGCGCCAGCAATGCGGATAAGAATGCTCAATTGTTCCGCCGAAAAAAAGCAATCCGCTTTCCTGGAGTTTTTCGATAATATGCTTGCTGGCTTTTAAAGCAAACATCCCGCCGACTTCCGGGATATTAGCAAAAAAATGACCTTTAGCATCAACTTGCATCAAAACCTCAAGATTATAGCGTTTGCCAGTAAGAAAGTCTTCCGCGCCATAACCAGGAGCCGTGTGTACCACGCCTGAGCCGTCAACACAAGAAACATAATCCGCTAAAACAACTCTGCCCGCGCGCAAACCAAAAGGATGCTCATACTCAATATTTTCCAGCTCCACACCCCGGCATTGGCCAATGATCGTATAATCGTTTATTCCCGCTTTTTCCATAACAAAAGCCGAAAGCTGTTTTTCCATAATTAAGATTTCATTATCCAGCTTTAACTGTACATAAGTAAAATCCGGATGCACCGCGCAGGCAACATTTCCCATCAAAGTCCAAGGTGTTGTGGTCCAGATCAGAATAAACACTTTCGCTTTGCCGAAATTTTCAGAGCCAGGAATTTTTTTAATTTCCGTAATCGGAAACTTGACATAAACCGACGGCGATACGTGATTGTCATACTCGACTTCCGCTTCCGCCAAAGCGGTTTCACAGCTGCAGCACCAGTTAATCGGCTTATTTCCTTTATAAATATAACCTTTTTCCACCAGTTTACCAAAGGAACGAATTATCCCGGCTTCATATTCCGGCAGCAAAGTTATATAGGGATTATCCCAATCGCCGAAAACTCCCAAGCGTTTAAATTCATTTTTCTGGATATCCACGTATTTCATCGCGAAATCACGCGCTTTTTCCCGAAATTCAATTTGTCCGACTTCATCTTTGCTTTTACCCAGATTTTTGAACAGCTGATGCTCGATCGGTAAACCATGACAATCCCAGCCCGGAATATACGGTGTGGAAAAACCGCTCAAGGTTTTGTATTTCAGAATAATGTCTTTTAAAATTTTATTCAGCGCGTGGCCAATATGAATATTACCATTGGCATATGGCGGTCCATCATGCAGAATATACCGCGGATTGTTTTTATTCCGCTCAATAATTTTATTATAGATATCCAGTTTATTCCATTTTTCAATCAAAACCGGCTCTTTGGTCGGAAGATTTGCCTTCATTGAGAATTCAGTTCGCGGCAGATTAATTGTTTGCTTATAGTCAAATTCATTTTCCATGATAGTTATCGACTCAACTCCTTTGCTCTTTTAGCCGCGGCTTTTATCGTTTGCTGGATAATTGCCGCGGTTTGTTTTGTTTTTAAAACCTTTAAACCCGCTTCAGTTGTTCCGCCTTTTGAAGCAACTTTTTCTGCCAGTTCTTTGGGCTCAATACCAGTCTGGGCGATTAAATTAATTGTTCCTTGCAAAGTCTGAACACACAAGGATTTTGCCGTTTTTTTATCTAAGCCGGCCTTAATCGCCGCGCTGATTAAACAGTCAGTAATATAGGCAATAAAACCCGGACCGCTTCCGGCCACGGCAGTAAAAGCATCCATTTGTTTCTCGTCGATAGCGATAGTCGTGCCTACAGCCGAAAATATCCTGATTACTTGTTTTACGTGCATTGTCCTGGCGTATTTGCCCAGACAAAATCCGGAAATACCTTGACCAATTAAAGCCGGCATATTCGGCATCACCCGGATTACCGGAATGTTTTTTCCCAGTCGCTGTTCAATATGCCGGGTATTTATTCCCGCGGCAATACTGATAATTAATTGATCAGGCTTTAATTGATTTTTTATTAAATCAAGCACAGAATCAATTATCTGCGGTTTAACACAAATAATAATCAGATTACAATCATTTGTCAATTGTTCTAATTTCTTTTTTCGCGCTTTATATTTTCGACTGATCAGATTAGCGCGGCTTACATCTTTTTCATATATCGAGATTTCATAACAATTATCCGCGGCAAGCCCCTGGATAATTGCCTGGCCCATATTCCCGGCGCCGATTAAACCGATTTTTATTTTAGCCATATTTTCATTCTCCTTTAAAAATAGCGCTGCCGATCCGAACCATTGTCGAGCCTTCCTGCACCGCGATTTTATAATCATTGCTCATGCCCATGGATAAAACCGACATAAGCGGATATTCAGTTTCCGACAAATCCTGATTTATTTTATCAAAGAAAAGCTTAAGCCGCTTAAATCCCGGGCGGGAATCTTCCGGATCTTCAACCAATGGCCCAATCCCCATCAATCCCAGGATATTTATATTCGGCAATTTTAAAATCTCCTTGACTAATTTTTCCGCGGCCGAAAAACTAATCCCGAATTTTGACTCTTCGGCGGATATATTTACCTGGACCAGAATATTCACCGCGATATTTTCCTTGGCAGCGATTTGATCAATCCGCCGCGCCAGGCGCAAACTATCCACACTTTGAATAAGCTGGGCAAACTTAATTACATCCGCTGCCTTATTTCTCTGAAGATGACCAATAAAATGCCAATTAATCCGGGCAATTTGTTCGGGAGATAAAGCTTTTTTTAACAGCAGTATTTTCCGATTTACTTCCTGCAAATAATTTTCAGCAATATCATAATATCCTAATTTAATGATCTCAATCACAGCTTCAATTTCCGCGTATTTTGTCACACAGACAATCTGCGCTTTATCACTCTTGGACCCAGCGCAAACAAGGGTTTGCTTGATCTCATTTTCAATTGACTGTACGCGTTGTTTTAAATTCATATCCTGACTTTTTGATAATATTTATGGTTAATCAGATTAAATCAGATTGGCTGGATTTTTAAGAATAGATACAAATTTTGTTCTTCCCCTCGCTTTTTGCTTTATAAAGCGAATCATCAGCACAGCGCACAAAATCAGCTTTGGTCATCCCGGATTTAAATTGAGCAACCCCGCCGCTGACTGTCACTTTTTCTTTCTTATTTCCCCGTCCCGTGTTAAACCGAAGTTTTTCCACTGTAGTCCGGATCTTCTCGGCAACCAATATCGCTTCTTTGATTTTTGTTTCCGGCAGAATAACCGCGAATTCTTCGCCGCCATAACGGCAGGCAATATCAACCTTCCGCACATTTTTTTTAATTACCTTGGAAATTTCGGTTAAAACAAGATCTCCCATCGGATGGCCATAAGTATCATTAAAGGTTTTAAAAAAATCAATGTCAAACATAATCAAAGATAAAGGCCGCGGATAACGCAGCACTCTGGTTAATTCGGAATTTATATTTGTCTGAAAATAGCGGTGATTGTACAAACTGGTCAGGCCGTCAGTAATCGCCAGATTTCTAACCTCTCCATATAATAAAGCGTTTTCCAAAGCAATTGCCGCGTAATTGCAGATTATTGCTAAAAAGCGCATATCTTCTTCGGTAAAGATATTTTCCTGTTCCGGAATAGTTTTATCCGCGACATTGATTACCCCCAGAATATTATCTTTTGCTTTTAAAGGAATGCAGAGCAATGATTTTGTCTCATATTTCGGCAGATTCGCTCGGCCAAACTGAATATCATCTTCAATATTAGAAATTAAAACCGGCTCGCCCTGCTGCGCCACCCAGCCGCTGATTGATTGTCCCAGTTTAATCCGGGTGGTTTTGATAATTGCCTCATCCAAACCAACCGCGGCTTTAATCACCAAAGTTTCATCCTCATGGTCAATCAGCATCAATGAACAGATTTTCGCCTTTAAAACAACTGTGATTTCATTAACAATAAACTTGGTTAATTCATCCAGATTCAGGATTGAACTCATCGCGTGGCCGATCTGAAGCATTGTCTCAAGTTTTGCTTTTTCTTTTTTTAAATTATTTAAAAGCCGTTTATTTTCAAACCCCAGTTTTTTTTCTTCTAAACCGCGTTTGATCACTAGTTTTACATGGCCGATATCAAACGGTTTTGTGATATATTCATAGGCTTCTTCCTGAATTGCCCGGATTGCTGATTCAGTGGTGGGATAGGCCGTGATTATAATCGCGCATATTTCGGGGTTGGTTTTCTTAATATTGTGTAAAACAAAAGTACCTTCCGCGTCCGGTAATTTTAAATCAATGATCGCCACATCAAAATCACCTTGCTCAGCTAAAGCAATTGCTTTTGCTCCGGTATCCGCGGTAGCAACAAAATACCCATCATCTTTTAAAATCGAGCATAAAGTCTCTCGAATAACTGGTTCATCATCAATTAATAGAATTTTTGATTTTTCAGAATTATTGTTCATTTTTCCGTTTAATGTCATTTAAAATCTGTAATAGTTTTTTAATATCAAAAGGCTTATGCAGACAAGCAAAAGCTCCCAATTCAAAAGCGCGGTTAACCATTTCTTTTATTTCATAGGCCGTCATAATCACAGCTTCCACATTAGGTCTAAACACTTTTATTCTTTCAAAGACCTCTACGCCGCTAATATCCGGAAGTTTAATATCCAAAAGCGCCGCGTCAAAATTCTGATTTCTGGCGACTTCAATCGCTGATTTTCCATCTTCGGCAACAAAAACCTTAAATCCCTCATCAAACAGAATCTTTCTGACCATTTCCCTAACAACCTGCTCATCATCAACAACCAATACGGAAAAGTTTTTTTTACTCATAAACTATAATGTCCTGATTATTCGGCGAAATAACTAATCTTTGTTTAGGTTTCTAGGCTTTTCAATACAATCCCGCGCCAGCGGCAAGGATATGGTAAACAGACTTCCTTTAGCCAATTTACTCTCCAGACTAATTGAACCGCGGTGGTTTTTAATTATTTCTTTACTGATCGCCAAGCCAAGGCCAACGCCCTTAACTTTGGTTGAAAAAAACGGCTCAAACAGTTTATCTATATTGTCTTTTTCAATTCCCACGCCAGTATCAGCAATCTCGACAATCACCGCGTTATCCTGTTTTAAGGCATTAATCGTTAAAACTCCGCCGCCGACCATTGCTTCCGCGGCATTAATAAATAAATTCATAAAAACTTGTTTTAGCTGTGAAACATCCAATTCTAAATCCGGCAAATCATTGGAAAGTTTTTTTTTGATTTCAATATTATTAAATGATCCCTGCTGAGCAATGGTTATGATTGCTTCATCAATTATTCTTTTTATGTTTATTGTTTCCAACTGAGGTTTGCCAATCCGCGCGTGTTCCAGAATATTGGTAATAATATTATTAGCAAAAATAACTTCATTATGGATATTAATAATAATATCCATCGCGTCCGGATGGTTTTTTAATTTACGCATCAGGTATTCTGCCGCGACTTTAATCCCGCTCAGCGGATTTCTTAATTCATGGCTGATTGCCGCCGCCATTTGCCCCATCGCGCTCAGCCGAGTTGAATGCATGGACCGCAAAGAAGATTCTTCTGGTTCTAAATCATTTTGTTTAAATTCATTTAATTTTGACTCTAACTGAGTAATGATTTCCCGCTGCTGCTGTTTATCTCCAATATCAACGGCGGCAACAAGCTGCTCAATCAAAGTATGTTTATCCGCTGCCTGTTGAATTATTTTTATAAGTTTTTTATAATCTGACATGCTCATCATCCTCAAGAACAATATCACTTTGCTTGCGGATCGGCAAAGTAACAGTAAATACTGTTCCCTTGTCAATTTCGCTGATTAAATCAATTTTACCACCATGCTTTTGGACAATATTATTTACAATTGAAAGCCCTAACCCCACGCCTCTTGCCTTGGTTGTAAAAAATGGAGTAAAAATTCTTTCCTGCACACTCTTTTCAATTCCGCTGCCGGCATCAGAAACAATTATCTGCACATTATCCTGATTTAATTTTGTGCCGATTTTTAACTGTCCGCCATTCGGCATTGCCTGCATAGAATTAGACAATAGATTAACAATAATCTGCTTTATTTTCTTATTATCCAATAAAATTTCCGGAATTGTATTATCATATTCTTTAATCAGCTCAATGCCTTTGTCCCGATTCTTAAGATTAACAAAATGCATTGTGTCTTCGATTATCTTATTAATATTAGACATTGTATAAATAAGTTCTGTGGGCCGGGAATAAGTCAGGATATTGGTCACCACATTGCTCGCGTAATCAATTTCCAGCTCAATATCCTGGAGAATACTGTTGATCTCAACCTCAGACTTATCGATTTTACTACCCAGATAATAAGTAGCCATTTTTATTCCAGTCAAAGGATTGCGCAGATCATGGCTGATTGCCGCGGCCATCTGGCCAATCGCCGCCATTTTTTCGGTTTTTATTAATTGCTGCTGAGTCTGCTGCAAATGAACATATGCCTGCTGGGCATTATTATAAAGTCTTTGAAATAAAATCGAGATAACCACAATAAACACAAAAAAAGTCACGGAAACAATTACATCGCGCCTGAGCACAGTCATTAAACTTTTCCTGATCGGTTCCCAATCCATCCCGACACGCAAAACACCTAATATATCTATCTTATTTCCATGACAAGACTGACAGCGTTTTTCATTGTATATCGGCAGGGCTAAAGAAAAAATATAGTCAGCGCCTCTTTGCTCAAAAGCATCAACTTCCCGCTTTTCAGTTAAAGCTCTTCTGATTACATCTGATCCAGTAGGCGTATTAATTCTGCTGGGTATGGAACTATAGCGAATAATTCCCTCACAATCAGTCAGATGAATCCGCTTTAAATTCTCCAGCTCGCCAACTGTAACCAGCATTTCCTGAACAGTGGTCATTTCGCCTTCAAGCATCGGCAACTCCAAAGATTTAGCAATCGTATTGGCCAGCACCCAGCCTTTCTCCTTTTGATCGCTAACACTATGATGGTAATGATAAAGGCTATGAGAACTAACAATAACAACTAAAAAGGCAAGGCTTAATACTCCTAATATCAAAATCAAGCGGTTTCCCATATATTTCCTCTAAGATCTTTTTTTGTATTGCCTTAGGTAAGTATAAATCATACCATATTGTTTGTATTATTGTCAAATAAACCAACATTAAAAATCCTAATCCGGGCTAATTTCCCCGCTATCGGGATTATAAGGAGTTTTTCATAAAATAACCCTGAAAAAAATTTTCATCGGCAAAAGAAAGCAAATGCGCGATTTTCGCTTCTTTTATATTCGCGGTATTAAAATCAACATTGTTCAGCAAAGCTAATTCCGCTTTTAGCAATTTAATTTTTTTAAACAAAATATTTTTGTCTTCCATCAACTGATCGGCAAAAGGGGTTTTGGGCTTAGGCACAAATATTCCGATCGAAACTTTGACAAACACTATTTCAGAAACAGCTTCAACCAGCCGGACAATCGCCAAAACATCTGCCGCCTCTTCAGTCAGCAAGCCAATCATAAAATATAATTTAACTTTTCTTATTCCCAGATTATTTGCCGCGGAAATTATTTCCAGAATCTGTTTATTGCTTATTTTTTTATTTAGAAAATAACGCAATCGATCACTGCCTGTTTCCGGAGCAAAAGTAATTGTATTTTGCCCGCTCTGGGCTAGTGCTTTTAAAAGACTATGCTTAACTGTTTCCACCCGCAGACTGGATACTGATATTTTCGCGTTTTTCATCCGCAAAAAAGCGACTAGTTCCTCGATTTGCGGATAATCCGACACCGCGGCGCCGACCAAGCCGATTTTCGGGGTTAATTTAAGACCTTGCTCAATCTGTTCAATCAGCAGCTTAATTGCTCTGGGGCGAAAGCTGCCGCAAACTCCCGAAGTCACACAAAATTTACAGTTCCAGGGACAGCCCCGCGATATTTCCACTAAAAATGTATTTGAAAATTCCGTATCCGGGGTGATTATCTTTGAGCATACCGGGAAATTATTTAAATCCTGGATAAAACAGGGCTTAACTGCCCGCGGATCAGAAAATCCCGGAACAAAAAACCCGTCAACATCAGCAAAACTTTTTAAAAAATCATTTTTTTTCAACAAAGAATTAATATTCGGGAATTCGCATAATCTTTTAATCAGCAAAGGAATTGACTCCTCGGCTTCTCCGACAAATATTAAATCACAGTACTTGGCTAAAGGCCGATGGTTAAATGAATGAACTATGCCGCCGCTGATAAGCAAAGGCCGCACCGGCCTTTGCTCCGCCGGAGCGAGCAAATCAAGATCTTTGAGGATTTTTAAAACATAAAAATAATCAAGTTCATAAGAAATTGAGAATGCCAGGATATCAAAAGCTTTTAAAGCCTGTCCGGTTTCCAGAGAAAACAGCTGTTTTTTTTTTAGATCAAAAAAAACCCGCTCGCAGACTACATCCAGACTTTGATTAAACAGATCATAAACACTGTGCACCCCTAAATTGCTCATCCCGATCGCGTAACTATTCGGATATACCAAGGCAATTTTAAATCTGGCGTTTCTTTTCAAGACAAGAGTATTTATTTCATTAGCCAGGTAAGAAGAATTATACCTACTCACCTAATATCCTGCGTTCTTCATCCAGATAAATCCCTTTTAGATTCATTTTTAAAGCTTCCGGATTGCTGGAAGTAGCCAGCGCGGTTTCCAGAGAAATAATTTTGCTTTTGACTAAATTTACCAAGGATTGATTAAACGTGATCATGCCCTCCTTAGAAAAAGCCTGCAAGGTATTGCTTAATCGGTCTGTCTTATTATCCCGCAGTATTTTCTCAATCGTGGGATTAATCAGCATCACTTCCACTGCCGGAGCAACCCCTTCGCCGTCAACCCGCGGCATCAAACGCTGACAAGTCACTGCTCTGAGATTAAATGATAACTGCATTCTAATCATATTGTGCTGAGACACAGGAAAAAAATCAAGAATTCTGTCGACAACCTGGGAAGTATCCGAAGCATGCAAAGTAGCGAAAACCAAATGCCCTGTTTCCGAGGCGGATAAAGCAGTCTGAAAAGTCTCCGCGTCGCGCATTTCGCCAATCAGAATAACATCCGGATCCTGGCGAATAACATAACGCAAAGCCATGTTAAACGAATCAGTATCCAAGCCGACTTCGCGTTGATTGATCAAAGCCTGTTTATCCTCATGAATATATTCAATCGGATCCTCAATGGTCATAATATGGCATTTTTTATTATTATTAATATAATCAATAACCGCTGCTAAAGTTGTTGATTTACCCTGCGAACTTGCTCCGGTAATCAGGACAATTCCTCGTTCATACATCGCGATTTTTTTAAACACCGCCGGAATCATCAGATCATCAAAAGAAGGGACTTTGTTTTTCACAATCCGCATAACAATCCCCACATCGCCTCTTTGCCGAAACACGTTTACCCTAAAGCGGCCAATCTCCGGCAATTGATAAGAAAAATCAATTTCATTACTTTTTTCAAATTCTTTTCTATGCCGCTCGCGCATCATAAAATAAGCGATTTTCTCAATATCTTTATTAGCAAGAACCGGAAACGAGGAACTAAGTAATTCTTTTTTTATTCTAAATACCGGGGAGCGGCCGACTTTGAAATGAGCGTCTGAAGCCTCTTGCTTTACCATTGTTTTGAGCATCTCTAACAAATCAATTTCCATAATAACTCCTATTGAGTTTTATTCCTGATTAATTTTCCCATTACCCATACGTTTTAAAATTCGCAGAAAAACATCAACTATTTTAGAATCAAATTGCCGGTTTTTGAATTTTTCTAATTCACTAATCGCCACCTGCATGGACAAGGCCTTGCGATACGGCCGATCAGAAGTCATGGCCTGATAAGAATCAGCCACAGCGAGAATTCTCGCGCCCAGAGGAATATCCTCACCGACCAAACCCACGGGATAGCCAGCCCCGTCAATCCGCTCATGATGATGATAAATCAGCGGGATTTTGTCTGCCAAACACTTCACGGGTTCGAGAATATTTTTTCCGATTTCCGGATGTTTTTTTATTTGTTCATATTCCGCGTCAGTTAATCTGCCGGGCTTTAACAGCACGGCATCCGGGATACCGATTTTTCCAATATCATGCAATGCTCCGGCATCACGGATTATCTCTATTTCCCGGACACTTAAGCCCATTTCCCGGGCAATTGCTACAGAGTATTCCATAACTTCCTGGGAATGATTATGCGTATAATTATCGCGGGCATCCAAAGCCATGGCCAAAACTTTAATTGTATCAAACAACTGGATATTATCAGCCTGCAAACACTGTTTTTCCACTAATTTCCGGATCAAAACAATTGTATCTGTTGGATCAAACGGCTTACTCAGATAATCATGCGCGCCTAATTGAATTGATTCCATGGCCATTTCAATATCAGAAAATCCAGCAGTAGTAATAATAAAAGCGTATTTATTTTCTTGCCGGATTTTTTCAATCATTTCCTGATAGCTTATATCCGGCAGCTTAACATCAGCAATAATAATATTAAATGGTTTCATTTTAATAAATGATTTTGCTTCAAACCAGCTCATCGCCTTGGTAACCTGATAGCCTTCAGCAATAAACAAGCTGGCAAAAGAATCTAAGATCTCGCTATTTTGATCAATCAGCATTATCGATACATTATCTTTCATTTTAAAAATACTCCTCATAGATGTTTTTGAGTTTCGCGAATATTCTCCCAAAAACACTATTAGTTAAAAATACACCCTGATTAAAATTCCGGCGTTCATTAAGCGCGTGCATAACCAGACCAATCCCGGTCGCGTAAAAGATATTACTCATCCCCGAAGAGCTGCTGACAAATCCCCGCATTATCCCCATGCTTACCGGAAGTTTAGTTATTTTTTCTAAACGTTCGATAATCCCATCCATAAAAGACATGCCGCCGCAAACTACCACTCCGCAGTTAACCCGCGATAAAATCCCGGCCAGTTCAATATCTTTTTTTATCATTGCCAAAATAGTATCCAGCTTTTTATCAATAATCTCCGCCAGTTCTTTTCGGGTAATGCTTTCATAATTAGCCGCGTCTTTTTTGATTATTATTTTATCTTCACAACTCGCTTGATCAAAATCCCCGCCGCAGCGGCTTCGATACTGCATTTTCAACTCTTCCGCCTGGGCAAAATCAATGTTCAGCAAACTGCTGATCTGCTGAGTAATATCCTGCCCGCCGACCGGAATAACACGGGTGTACTGCAAACTGCCTTCATTGAAAAACAGAATATTAACTGTACCCGCGCCCAGCTCTAATAAAATCACTCCCGCCTGTTTTTCCTGCTCAGTAATCGTGGCCAGGCTGGTTGCCAACCCGGAATAAGCGATCTGTTCAACATCAATACCCGCGCGGTTAATCGCTTTAACCACATTAGTGATAAACGATAATTCAGCGGTTAAAATATGCAGATTCACTCCCAGACGCGTGGCATAAATTCCCAAAGGATCTTTGATTCTTTTGTATCCGTCAATCACATATTCCTGGGCCAAAGCATGGAGAATTTCCCGGTCAATTGAACTTGATAAATACTTGGCTGATTCAATTGCTTTGCGCATATCCTTACGGCTGATTTCAATCGGACGGTTAGATAAATTAAGCATACCCTTGGTATTATTGCCCAATACATGCTCCCCGCTGATTGTGGCGTAAACCGAATTAATCTTAAAATTTTTTTTCGGCCAAAGCGTGTTTGTCTGTTCAGAACGCTGCGTTTTGGCTTCGACTTTTTTAATCACTTCCTCAATACAAGCCGCTACCTCACCCAAATCAGTGATCACGCCCCGCTCCATGCCCCGAGTCTTGACCATCGAAGCATTGTGGATTTCAACGCGGCCCTGAGCATCAACACTTCCCAAACAAACCGTGGTTTTAGCGCTTCCGATATCCAGCCCGGCTACTAGCGAATCAATATTTATCATTCATTCCTTCCAAAAACAATATCTTTAAACCTTAGATCAATATAATAACCCTGGGAATAGTCAATATCTTTACTGGCGAGTATTCCGCCTAAATTTTCAATCTTTTGTCTTAAATTCCGATTGCCGATTTTCACTTCCAGATCATCGACATAAAAAGACATTATCCGCGGCTGAGTAACATCAACCAGCGTTACATTATATTTATCGAGAAAGCCGCTATTATTTAATTCCTCTAAAAACTCCAAGGCGCATAACAAGTTTGGTTTGGGATAAGCCCGTCCGACTTCAATTTCCTGGGCCGTAAGTTCAGCTCCGACAATCACCGGCAATGCTTTACGTTTTTTACTGCCGATATCCGCTAATACATACGCGTCTTTATTAACCAAAAAGAAATGATCGGCTTTTCCCGCTTGCTGATTTTCCGCGACTTCTATTTGCCCAATCGGCCGGCGGCGTAAAACCTCAATAACCAGTTTATTCGGTAAAACTCTTTTAACAATCGCTTTCTGAATATCATAATATTCTTGCTCAACATTTGAAGCAATTTGTTCAAGATCAATCCGGAAAATATTAGCCTGATCGTCAATTCGCGCCAAAGGATAATCGATTTTTTCCGGATCCTGATCAATTACTTCAATTTCACTAAGATTAAAATAATCAGAAGCAAACAAAAATGAATTTAAGCTTATCGCCATAAACACAATCAATCCGATCACCACAAGCGAGCAAAATATTTTTCCCCAGTTTTTCCGCGCGGTTTCCTGGACTTGTTTAGCGCTCAGCCAATAAATCTTTTGTTTTCTTTTTTTTGCTTTTCTTGTTCTGGCCATTAATTCCTCCGCGATTATTTATTCATTTACTAAAAACATCTCTTGATCTTTAATCTTTGCTTGTTCCGCGGACCGAATCATGATCTGACAAAGATCAGCAAACTCAATACCAACTGCTCTGGCTGCTTTCGGCAATAAACTTGTCTCAGTTAAACCCGGAATCGCGTTTACCTCAAGGATATACGGATTATTCCGCGAATCAATAATCATATCCACCCGGGAAAAACAGCGGCAGCCCAGCGCTTTATGGGCTTTTATGGCCAGCCCCTGTACCTGTTCAATAATATCCCGCGGAAATTGAGCGGGAACGCGATATTCCGTCATTCCCACTGTGTACTTTGCCTGAAAATCATAAAACTTATTTTTCGGTACTACTTCAATAATCGGCAAAGGCTTATCTTCTAAAATCCCAATGGTTATTTCTCTGCCGGAAATATACTTTTCAATTAAAATATCCTGATCGAGTAATAAAGCCTGTTTTAAAGCCAGAAACAGCTCTTGGGGGTCATCAACAATCGACAGGCCAATGCTTGAGCCTTCCATTGCCGGTTTAACCACCAAAGGAAAATCCGCGTAGAATCCCTGTGACTGCACCGAGTGTTTATTAAAAACCTGATATTCCGGCACTATTAAGCCCTGTTGTTTAAACACCTGCTGCGCTGCCACTTTATTCATTGCCAAAGCGCAGGCCGCGGATCCAGAACCAGTATAGACAATGTTTAAATCATCGAGGATTTTCTGAACCTGACCATCTTCGCCAAAACGGCCATGCAGGGCATTAAACATACAATCAACTTTGCTTTTTTTTAATTTAGCAACAAGCTCCTGCTCGGTTTTAAAATCAAAAACCAGAATTTTCGCGTAAAGATTTTTTAAGGCCCGGCAAACCGCTGTGCCTGATTTAAGGGAAATTTCCCGTTCACTGGAAAATCCGCCCATTAAAACCCCGATTGTTTTGTTTTCGATTGTCACTATTCTAATCCTTCCCTGTCCCAAATTTTTACTTCCGGCTCTAAACAGATCGAATATTTATTTTTCACAGTCTCCTGAATTTTAACAATCAGTGATTTAACCTGGGCAAAGCTGGCATTGCCTTTATTCACAATAAAATTAGCGTGGATAAAAGATATTGCCGCGTCACCAATTGCCAAACCTTTTAAACTCGCTTGATCAATCAAAGCTCCGGCACTAACCTTAGTCGCAGCGGGATTTTTAAATATACAGCCGGCATTGGGTAAACAAAGCTCCTGGGTCTTTATTTTATTATTCAGAAAAACCTGAATATCCAAGTCGATTTTTTGTTCAACTCCTGGTTTGAGCTCAAACCAGGCCGCGAGAATTATCTGCTCATCCAGACCGCAGCTCCGATAAGAAAATTTAATATCTTTTTTATTTATAATTCTTAAATTCCCCTGTTTATCCATTACCTGAACTTTGACAGTGATATCAGCAATTGAACAGATTTTTTCTAAACTTCCGGAATACAGATCACGCGCCCCGGCATTCATAAATACTGCCCCGCCAATGCTTCCGGGAATCCCGGCTAAAAACTCACTGCCCGCTAATCCCTGGCTTTTATTAAAATTGACAAACCTTGCCAAACTAACGCCCGCTGCCGCGTATACAATATTATCTCGTTTGCTTATCTGTTGAAAAAAATCATTGTTTAATTCAATCGCGGCTATAGGCAAAACCTGGTCACTGACTAAAAGATTGCTCCCCTTGCCAATAATTACCCAGGGAATATCAGCTTTATTTAAAAATTCAATCGCGGCCCTTAAATCCGCGATATCTTCGGGATTTAAAAACAAATCCACTGGTCCGCCGATTTTTATATAAGTATGCTCGGCTAAGGATTCATTCAGCCTTATTCTGCCTTTAAACACCCGCGCTAAATCTTCCTGGATTTTAATATTGCTTATTGTTTTCATTTATCCTTAAGCGTATTTTATTAACTTAAATCTGTTTTGAAAAATTTTCCGATAACTCTTCCGACAAATCATTAATATCCCCGGCGCCCAAAAGCATCAGCAAGTCTCCGTCCTGAACATTATCCAATAAATGCTGTTTCAATTCATTACGCGGGGAAAAAAACACATTTTTATGCCCGCTTTTTTTTACCTGATCATAAATCGTCCGGGCGGCTATGCCTTTGATCGGCTGTTCACTGGCCGCGTAAATATCCGTAATAATAATCTGATCCGCGTAATCAAAACAATGGGCAAATTCTTCTTGAAGAAATTTCGTCCGGCTATAGCGATGCGGCTGAAACACGCCGACAAGCCTGCGGTCTTTCCAGGATTTAGCAGCCTGCAAAGTCGCGTTTATTTCTGTGGGATGATGCGCGTAATCATCGACAATAATCACCCGGTTATTTTTACTTCTCACTTCAAATCTGCGTTTCGCGCCTTTAAATTCCTCAAGCGTTTTTTGAATAATATCCAGATCAATGCCCAGTTTAATCCCCAACGCGATACAGGCCAAAGCATTCAAAATATTATGCTGACCGGGAACCGATAATTTAAATTTAATACTGATTTCATCGCGATAAACACATTCAAATTCAGACTGCATATCCCAAAAACGCGTATTTACTGCCCGCACATCGCAATCCTCAGCAAAACCATAAGTCACCAGCTGCCCGGTATATGATTTTAAAGCCTGTTTAAGATGCTGATCTTCTCCATAACAAAACAAGCTGCCCTTTGGATTTAAATTAGCAATAAATTCCGCGTATGTCCGGACGATATGTGCCATATCCTGATAAAAATCCAGATGCTCTTTATCAATATTCGTAATCAGCGCGTAATCCGGACGCAGACATAAAAAAGAGCCGTCACTTTCATCAGCTTCAGCCACAAAATATTCGCCGCTTCCATGCCGGGCATTACCGCCTAAAGCCTCAACATCAGCGCCAATCGCAAAGCTGGGATTAAGCTCTGCTGTGGTTAAAAGCAAAGAGATCAAAGAAGTCGTTGTTGTTTTGCCATGCGCTCCGGCAATCGCGATACCTTGCTTGCCCTGCATCAGAAAACAAAGCAATAAACCGCGCTTGATTATTTTAATGTTTTTCTTTTTCGCGGCCATAATCTCAGGATTGTCATCCCTGATGCAGGAAGAATAAACCAGAATATCCACGTCTTTTAAATTCTCGGTCTGATGACTAAAAAAAATAATCGCCCCTAAAGACTCCAGGCGATCCGTATTTTTACTTTTTTTAAGATCAGACCCGATAACATAATATCCTTGCTCCAAAAGCAATTGCGCCAACGCGCTCATGCCTACCCCGCCGATACCCACAAAATGCACTCTTTTATTCGGGATAAGTTCTGTTATTTTTCGCATATTCTCCTTATACCTTAGATTTAGAACTTACTCTTTTTAAATAATTTTTGATTTAAGCTTTAATCATCGCTAAAACTAATTTTGCTAATTTTACCTCTGATTGGGGAACAAAAAGTTCGCGGCTTTTTTGCCCCATACTCAATAAAACATCTCTGTTTTCAATTAAACGCCGAATATCTTGTTGAAGATGTTCTACGGTTAAATTATTTTCAAACAATAAACATGCCGCTCCCTGCTTTCGCATAAATTCCGCGTTTAGTTTTTGATGTCCGCCGGCATAAGGATAGGGAATAAAAATTATTGGCTTGGCAAAAAAACAAACCTCATTGATCGTTCCTGCTCCCGCGCGGCCAATTACCAGATCTGCCGCACTGTATACAACAGACATTTTGCCGCAATATGAGAATACTTTTGCTTGAATATTTTGCTGTTGATAAAAATCAACAAGTGCCGCGACATCCTTTGTCCCTGAAATATGAATAATCTGTAAATCATGCTTTAAATTATGCTCAAGGCCGGCAATTGCCTGAGTAAAACTTGTATTAAGAAATCGCGAGCCTTGACTGCCGCCAAAGATCAAAATCGTAAACAAATTTTTTCCCAAGCCTAAACTTTCACAGGCAGCCAGCTGATCAACCTGTTCAATATCCTGACGCAGCGGATTACCGGTAAACACCACAGCTTGTTTAAAATATTTACTGCTTTGCTTAAAGCCAACCGCCACCTTTGTCACATAGCGGCTTAGCAGCTTATTCGCCTGCCCAGGCATTATATTCTGTTCATGAATCAGCGTCGGAGCCCCAAGCAGCCGCGCAAAGCTGATCGCGGTAATACTTACAATCCCGCCAAAACCAATCACCGCGTCTGGCTTTAGGCTTAGAATTAAAAAAAATACTTTTATCGTCTCTGATATAAATTTTAGCAGAAAACCCAGATTCTTCAAGAAGAATTTAAACGGATTTGTCCATTTACCTCGATAAGGCGAAATAAAATCCGCGATAAATACTTTATCTGAGGTTTTTTTAAAAATTTCCCGACTAATTGCTTTTTTATTTGATAAAAAAAATATCTGGATATTTTTATCCGCTGCTTGCAAGGATTGAGCCAGACTAAGCGCTGGATAAATATGCCCCCCTGATCCAGCAGCGCAAATCAAAATCTTCATGAGACATCTCCGTTGTTACTCGCGTTCGCGCAAGGCAAAAACACATCTTTTCGCTAAGCCTGAGCCTGCATCGTGCAGGCCCAGCCGCGCGTTCTCACTATTTTGACATCCCTGTCAAAATTACGTTCGAAAGCGCCGCTCAAAGAGAATTTTTGCTTTACGCTTTTACCTAGCAACCTTGTGTCTTGTGTCTTGTGTCTATTGTTTGACTTGTGATTTTATTCTGCCGACATTTAAGATTAGACCAACATAAATCATATTAAACACCAAAGATGTCCCCCCATAACTAATAAAGGGGAAAGGTAAACCTTTGGTCGGTAAAAGACTGGTAACTACTCCCATATTCACAATAGCTTCAATAACCAGACAGGAAATCAGACCAAAAGATAAATACTGGCCAAAGGAATCGCTGGCTTTTAAGCAAATTTTTGTGGCCTGAATCAGGAATAAAGCAAATAAAACAACAATTGAAGCTGCTCCGATAAACCCCAGTTCTTCGCCAATAATCGAAAAAATAAAATCAGTATACGCTGCCGGCAAATATAATAATTTCTGTTTGCCCTGGCCTAAGCCCAAGCCATTAACCCCGCCGGAACCTAAAGCAACTAAGGATTGAATAATCTGAAAGCCAGTGCCCTGCGGATCAGCCCAAGGATCAATAAATGCCAAAATTCTTCTCCGGCGGTACGGCACACTAAAAACGAGAAAATACAAAGCCGGCAAAGATAAAAGCACAAAGGAAATTATATGCGCCAAGCGCACTCCGCCAACAAAAAATAAAATAAAACAAATGCTGCTCATTGCCAAAACAGTTCCCAGATCAGGCTGAACAATAACCAACAAGCACAGTGATCCCAGAACCATCAGCACAGGCAGAAAACCTTGAAAAAAAGAAGTAACCATTGATTTCTTACGGCTTAAAAATTCCGCGGTATAAACAATCATCGCGAATTTGGCAAACTCTGAAGGCTGAAAGCTAAAGCCAAACAGCCGAAACCAGCGGCGCGCGCCTCCCACCTGTTTGCCAATCCCGGGAACAAGCACCAATACCAGCAAGCCAATGGAAATCAGAATCATCGGTTTAGCCGCTTTTTTAAAAAATCGATAATCAACACTCATCACCAGTAAAGCGCCAAGCAATCCGATTAAAACATAAAATAAATGACGTTTGAGAAAATAAGCGCTGTCCCCCAGATTCTCATAGGCATATATCGCGCTGGCGCTATAAATCATCACAATCCCCACACAAATCAGAATCAGGGTGATTGCCGCTAAATTTATTCTTAATTGTTTTAAATTCACTTTTTAATTATCCCCTGAACTATTTGTTTAAAAACCTGTCCGCGATGTTCGAAATTATCAAACATGTCAAAACTCGCGCACATCGGCGAAAGCAGGATGCTTTGCTTGGATTTTGCCTGTTTAAAAGCGATTCGCACAGCTTGATTCAAAGAGTCCGCAGTTAGCACTGGGCTGAATCGGGAAAAAGCAGTAAGCAGTTTTTGCCGGGCTTCACCGATCGCGATCACGCATAAAACTTTTTGTTTAAGTTTTTTTTCTAAGACCGCAAAATTACTGCCTTTATCTCTACCGCCGCAAATCAGAATTACGGATTTATCAGCAAATACTGACAAAGCTTTATCCGTCGCGTCCACAGTGGTTGATTTAGAATCATTGATAAAACTAATCCCATTGATGCCCGCGACTTTTTCACAGCGATGCTCCAGGCCCTTAAATCGGCTTAAGACAGCAGCAATTGCTTGATTGTTTATTCCCAGAGCTTTTGCCGCCAAACTCACAGCCATCACATTTTCCTGATTATGCTCACCTTTGATTTTAAGCGCGTTGAGCGCGAAATCAAATTTATTATTTTTATCAACTTGAACCATAAACTTTTCTTTTTCCAAACAACAGTTTAGATCCTCAGCCGCCAGCCGCGGCAGATTTTTATCGCGGCTGAAAAACAAAACTCTGGCCTTGGCTTTTTTGGCTATTTCGCGCAGCAGATTATCCGCGGCATTTAAAACCGTAAAATCGGTTTTATCCTGATTCAGGAGAATTTTCGCTTTGGCCTTGGCATAATCCGCCATATCGCGATGATGATCAAAATGATTTTGGGTTATGTTTAAAATAATGCTCAAGCAAGGTTTAAACCATTGGATATATTCCAGCTGAAAAGAACTGACTTCCAGAACAATGAAATCAGCTTTTTTAAATTTAAGATATTCTCCGCTAAACGGATTGCCGATATTTCCGCAAACCACAATTTTTTTCCCCGCCTGTTTAAGCACCTTTCCCAGCAAAGTGGTTACTGTTGTTTTGCCATTACTGCCGGTGATCGCGATAATCGGAGCAGGACAAAACCAGGAGGCAAATTCGATTTCACTGTAAATTTTTACTTTATTTTTTTTCGCCCAAACAATCGGCAAAGCTTTATTTTTTACTCCCGGGCTGGTAATAAAAAAATCCGCTGCTTTAAAAAATTCCGGATTATGTCCGCCCAGTTCCACCCTAGCCTTTTTTTTAATCAGGATTTTTGCTTTAGCGCGCAAAGCTTTATTATCGGAATTTTCACTAACATAAACTTTTGCTTTATGTTTAAGCGCTAAAATAGCCGCGGCATATCCTGAGCGGCTAAGCCCGATGATCACGATTTTTTTATCTTTAATGTTTCTGTTCATAGTATACATTTGCCTTTACCTTAGGCAAAAACACATCTTTTCGCTAAGACTGAGACTGCATCGTGCAGTCTCAGCCGCGCGTTCTCTCTATTTTAACATCCCTGTCAAAATTACGTTCGAAAGCGCCGCTCAAAGAGAATTTTTGCCTAACCATTGACTATCGACTATCAGCCATAAGTTTACCGCAGTTTCAACGTCGACAGACTAAATAGCGCGAGAATAATCGCCACAATTAAAAAGCGAAATATTATTTTTGACTCAGCCCAGCCTTTAAGCTGAAAATGATGATGCAATGGAGCCATCAAAAATACTCTTTTTTTTCTGGTCTTAAACGAAACAACCTGAATAATTACGGATAAAGCCTCAGCGACAAAAATTCCGCCGACAATCACCAGAAGTAATTCTTTTTTAATTAATATCGCCACAGTCCCCAGGGCTCCGCCCAAAGCCAAAGAACCAGTATCTCCCATGAACACATCCGCTGGATGACAATTATACCAAAGAAAACCCAAGCCCGCGCCAAAAATCGCGGCGCAAAAAACAGCCAGTTCTCCGGCTTGCGGCATAAAAATAATCTGCAGATAATCACTGATCACATAATGTCCGGTAACATAACTTATTCCGCAATAAGTCAGGGCAACAATCGATACGCAGCCAATCGCCAGGCCGTCTAAACCATCAGTAAGATTAACCGCGTTGGAAGTTCCGATAATCACTAAAGCGGAAAAAAACACATAAAAAGTCCCCAGATGAACAATCAGGTTTTTAAAAAACGGCACATCCAGTCTATCACCGATATTCGGATCATAATACAATAAAAAGCCAATAAGCAGGCCTAAAACCATTTGTCCGGCAAGCTTAACCGCGGCAGTTAAACCGCGGGATTCTTTCCTGGTCAGCTTGATATAATCGTCAATAAACCCAACTATTGCCAGCCAAACCGTGGAAAACAAAGCAATCCAAATATACTTATTGGACAAATCCGCCCACAATAAAACTGATAAAACAATAACCGAAATAATCAATACTCCCCCCATGGTCGGAGTACCTTCTTTATTCTTATGATGCTCATACAATGAGGCAACATCTTTGGTCTTGCGCACTGATTCACCGATATTAAGCCTTTTTAGCATTTTAATCACCGGCTTACCTAAAATAGCGCTGAGAACAAACGCGGTAATCGCGCAGGCAAAAATCCGAAATGTTATATATTTAAATACATTAAACCCTGAAAATCGATCTTTTAAAGCGTATAAAAAATGATAAAGCATAATATATTAATCCTTATTCTTTTAATTAGTGTTTAAAAAATCGATTATTTGTTCAAGATGCATGCCTCTTGAGCCTTTGAGCAATACCAGATCATCCTGACTGATTATTTTTTTTAAAACCGCCGCGGCCTGTTCAGGATCATGGCAAACATAAACATCTTGTTTGTTCATTCCCTGCTCAATTGCCGAAACAGCGGCTAACTCAGATTTATCGCCGATAGTAATCAGTTTAGATATTAAACTTTCCGCGATCAGTTTGCCAATTCGCTGATGCGCCTGATTGCTGAATTTTCCCAATTCCAGCATATCACCAAAAACAAAAATTTTCTTGGCTTTTGCTTTTATTGATCGCAGTGTATTTATCGCCGCCCGCGTGGAATCAGGATTAGCATTATAACAATCCGCGATAATCTTTGCGCCTTGGAACCTGGTTATCTGCATGCGCATGGCCGCAGGTTTAAATTCCTGCAAGCTTTGACGCAGCAGATTATAATCAATTTTAAAATGCCAAGCAATCGCGATTGCCGCCAATGCGTTATAAACATTATGCTCACCTAAAACATTCAGGCGAAAAGTATACTTCTGATTAACCGTAAACGCGATTCCCTGTGAATCAGTAACAATATTTGAAGCCTGATAAGCGCAGGCGCTGTTTATACCAAAAGTCACAAGCTCAATCCCGAAATCATTGGCGCGAGCATACAGCGGCTTACAATCCGCGTTAATTACAGCAAAGCTAGAGCTTGGCAGCATTTCCAGCAGTTCGCATTTTGCCTCTATTATATCAGAAACGCTGTTAAAAAACTCAAGATGCGCATTGGCGGCATTAGTAATCACCCCGATATTCGGGCAGGCAATTCCAGCCAGCCCCCGGATTTCGCCTTTATGATTCATCCCGATTTCAATCACCGCGGCCTGATAACTGGAATCAAGCTCCAGCAAAGTAAGCGGCACGCCGATGTGATTATTAAATGAAGCTTTGCTTTTTAATACTTTATATTTAGCTGCTAAAACACAGGCAATCATTTCCTTGGTCGTTGTTTTTCCATTTGATCCCGTGACCGCGATAATCGGAATCGAAAACTTTTTCCGATGATGCCGAGCCAGACACGCTAGGGCGGCAATTGTATTTTCCACAGCAATCACCGGCTTATTCAGCCGGCTTAAACTATCAGCGTGTTTTTCGGCCCAGAGATTTTGGACAATAAGCCCTGACGCGCCCTGGTTTATTGCCGCAGCCAAATAATTATGTCCGTCAAAATTATCGCCGCATACCGCGATAAACAGATCATTGTTTTTTATGGTCCGGGAATCAATCGATACCCCGCTGATAATCAGATTTTCATCTGGATTCTGATTGATTAGAATTCCGCTGCTGAATTTAAGTATTTCCTGAATCGTAAACATGTTGTTACTCCCTATTGAGTATCGCGCAAAAACTAGTCAATGGTCAATAGCTAATGGTCGATAGTCAAAAAATAAAACAGTTCTTAAAACTATACCTTGATAACTTTTTAAACTTTCTAAAAGGTTATGGTTAAGGTTACGATGCCCGTTTCGTTTGGGGGTAAAGTCTATCGGCTTAAAATTTTTAACCGTAACCGTTAAACATTACCGATACGGGCTTCGTTACCATTTACCTTTACCCGCTCTTTTTCTGGCTTCTGTTCTCTGTTTTCTGTCAACCTATTTCAGGATATCATATTTTATCTATCGACCATTAGCCATCGACTATTGACCATTTTCTGTCAAGAACTTCAGAGCAATTTTCTTATCATCAAACTCAATTGTTTTATCTTTAAACACCTGATTGGTTTCATGGCCTTTGCCGGCAATCAGCACAAAATCTCTTTGTCCGGCCAAGCCGCAGGCTCTTTGAATCGCTTTATCCCGCTGGGGAATTATTTCATAGGCTTTAAACTGTTCCAGAAAACCGCTTTTTATTTGTTCAATTATCCGCAGCGGATCTTCACTGCGGGGATTATCATTAGTCAGAATAACAAAATCAGAAAGCCGGCTGGCGATATTTCCCATTAAACCGCGTTTTTTCTGATCGCGATCCCCGCCGCAGCCAAAAACCGTAATCAGCTGATTAGGCTTTAATTCCCTTAAGGTGCTCAAAACATTTCGCAAAGCATCATCAGTATGCGCGTAATCAATAAACACTTCAAATCCCTGATCATGTTTAATCCGCTCCAGCCTGCCTCTAACCTGCTCAATGGTTTTAAGTGATGCTTTGATTTGGCTGATTGATATGCCCTCAGCCATGGCCGCGCCAATTGCCGCCAGGAGATTATAGACATTATATCTGCCGATCAAATTTGTCTGTATCAGATATTCCGTCTTATCCCAAACCAGAGTAAAGCTGGTTTTTGTTAAATCTAAAACAATATCTTTTGCTCTGATCTCAGCGGTTTTATCATTGACCGCGTAGCTGATTACCTTAGCTTTTGTCAGTTGTTTTAACTTTTCAGCGTACGGATCATCACTGTTGATAATCGCGGTTGAATCAATTGATAAGCCGGAAAACAAAGTTGCTTTGGCCGCGAAATATTCCTCCCTGGTTTTATGATAATCCAAATGATCGTGGGTCAGATTAGTGAAAACCGCGGTTTTAAATTTTATCCCCTCTACCCGATGTTGATCCAGGGCATGCGAAGAAACCTCCATGATATTATGGCTTAAATTATGTTCAACCATCTGACGCAGTAAATGCTGCAGCTTAATCGCGTCAGGAGTTGTATTTATTGCCGGAACAATATGGTCTGATATTTTATACTGAATTGTCCCGATTATTCCGGAATTCAATCCATTGGTCCTTAAAATATGCTCGATTAAATAAGATATTGTTGTCTTGCCATTGGTTCCGGTAATCCCAATTGAATTTAATTTAGCTCCGGGATTATGAAAATATTCCGCGGCCAATTTGCCGGCGCTGATCCGGGCATTGTCCACTTCGACAAATACTACGCGATCTGCTGCCTTAAGCTTAACCGGTTTATTGTCTTGTTCATAAACAATCAGCCTGGCGCCTTTATCAATCGCTGCCTGGATAAAGCCGCTGCCGTCGCGGTTGGCGCCGTTTATCGCCACAAAACAATAGTCCAAAGCAACGGTTCTAGAATCAAGGCTTAATCCGCGCAAAGCAAAATCCGCGAACTGATAATCTTCGCGATTTTTCCCGAGTATTTTTAAAGCCTGAAATGCCTGCACAATAATTCTCCATTATATTACAAGGTCACAAGGTTACGGTCAGGGTTACGATGCCCGTTTCGTCTTACGGTAAGGGCTGTCGTCTTTAAATTTATTGTTTTCACCCTAACCGTTCTACGTTACCGATACGGGCTTCGTTACCGTTAAACCTTTACCCGCTGTTTTTCCGGTCTCTGTCTTCGGTTTTTCAGCTAGTCTTTGTCAGTTACAGTACTATCTCTATTTTCCAAACCTTTTTCCATCGGCACATCCAGATATTTTAACACTTTTTCCGCGATATTCTTAAATATCGGCGCGCAAACAGTCCCGCCATAATAAAATGGCTTTGGTTCGTCAAATACAACGGCAATCACTACTCTTGGTTTATCCACCGGAGCAAAGCCAATGAAGGAAGCAATGAATTTATTATGGGAATAACCTTCTCCGGGTACTACTTTTTGAGCAGTACCGGTTTTTCCCGCGGTGGAATATCCTTTAACCTGCGCGCTTTTACCAGTACCGTTATCGACAACTCCTTTTAAGATCATCCGCATTGTTTCTGCCGTCTGATCACTGATAATCCGCGATTGCGGTTCAAACTCAATATCTTTTATAATTTCATTATTCTTATCAATAATTTTATCAACC
>JAHITE010000099.1 GCA_018817585.1 Candidatus Omnitrophota bacterium | reverse complement strand
CATAACATACCTCCAAAATTAATTCTGGATGAAGCATGGGTTCTCCACCAGTTAATAATATTTCACTATATTCTTTAAATAAATGTTCATTTAATAATGATTTTAAATCCCAGTCATTATTACAGCAACCATTACAATTTCTATTACATTCTGTGAATAAAAGAAGTCTTAATTTTTTCATCATTATATCCAATGCGTCCAACATCGTAATGCAGTGGAATTAGCACACGGCCCGTTCCATTGCGTTGTTTAAATTGTGGCTGGCTAATCCACTGATTACCAGCGTTGCCGCGCCATTCGGCGCGGCAATATGGAGTTGATCGTAGCAAGGCTCCGCTACGTCCGTTCCGCCGTCGCGCCGAAGGCGCAACAACGAAACGTTCGAGCGGAACTTTTTTCCCGCATATTCAGTCCGCTTCGCAGACCTTTATGCCAGAAAAAACTCCGATCAACTCCATATTAAGCTGCCAAGTAATTCGATAAAAATATTGCTATACATTTTTTAAAATGAGTCGGAAGTCATTATGAGTTCAACTAATTATACTATTCTGATATTAACAATTTTGGTATTCTCTTTTTCTTGTAGTGATAAACCAACATCTTCTGAACAAACAGAGACAATATCAGACATAGACGGTAATATATATGAGTTTATTCTAAAAACTGCACTTTTAAAACATTAAATATTGGTGTACAAAAGCGCAGTAGTTTGTCATGGACATTAATTGTGATTTTTTTTTGTAAAATCGTAGATTAGAAACCATGTTTTGCAAACGGTCTTTGAAAATTCTGCTAAAAGAGCAAAGAAAGCAGGCATATTGCACAGGGTCAGTCGCTATCAACCTGTATATCCGGCCAAAGTTAACGGATATCGCTACTGAGTAAGCAAACACCGAAGTTTTAAATAGCCCTCTGACTTTTAACTTCTTCTTACGCAAACGACATGTAAATTCATTCACCGTCGCTTCAACATTGTTACGAAGCTGCCTGCGTTCCGGCGGGATGGTCTTTACTGTTTTTTGGCGTTTTTTTGCCAGATATGCTTTTTCAGCAAAATAGAAAACCCGGCATTTTTTCATGGCTATAGTGGAACATTCTTCTTTTAGCGGACAGCGATTACAGATTTGAAGATTAAACTCGGCCTTATAACGTTTACGAGCTTTTACTGAACCCACAGTTTGATTAGGACAACTTACTGTGTATTGGCCGTCCGATTCTTTTTCAATCTCAATATCTACTGCGCTTTTAGCGCCTCTGACCGCTGTCTGTACCGGAGTGATTTTATGTTCTTCAAATTTCAGGTCGTTTTCTGCACTGCCATAAGCGCCGTCAAAATGAAGCTCGTCTAAATCAGGTGTTTTATCTTTTATCCTGTCGATACGTTTGTTTAAGACAATGCTGTCATCCTTATTGACCGGATTAACATCGACGTCACTGACTAAGTTTATGGGATTATCCGGGTGCGCCGTTTCTGTCACATTGATAGACTGACCTTTTGTTACTTCACGGTTCTTTAATCGGTATGCAGCGTCTAAATCATCCGGTGATTGCAGACTGGATGAGGTTAATTCATCATTTTTTTTAACACTGATTTTATCGTCAATGATGCTAAAATGTTCGCTGTATACACGCTCAAAGGTGCGGAAAACATCGTGCCCGGCATAAGACGGTTTTAAATTTTTATCAATCCAGTGATAGAGCAGGCCTATCTTATCCAGTTCTTTTGGAAACTCAGCGGAACTTAAACTGTATATATACTGGCCTGAAGTTTTCCCGGTGTAGTTTTCAAAATGAGAGCTGAATTGTTCTTTATGCTCGTCACTTAAAATACGCCAGATGCGAATGATAAGCTCGACCAGTAGTTGCAGTCGGCTGTAGTTACGGATATTTGAAGCGGCGGCAAAGGAATCGGTTCGCTGTATATTGGTTTTGAGCTTTAAAGCTTTAAGCTGGCCGGTCGTCAGATTATCGAACACCTGTTCTAACAGATTTTCACCGTTACGGACAAAATGGTCATTGATACGATTTTGGAAATTAAAAAGGGTTGCCGGGCTAAAGGGCATTGCATCAATTGAATCAAGCCCTAAAGCAACTCTTACTAAGATGTTAAATTGGATTTGTTTAAACAGTTCTTCATAAGTCCACTGCCGCCGGCTCATTAGGATAAGAGAAGAGACCATGGCGTTGATAGCAGAATTGGGGCGACTCTTTTTATCTGAATAGAGAATCGAGAATATCTTTTCGTCTATTTTTGAAAAAATGAGCTTGTAAAAATGGTGTTCTTCTGATTGCTTAATCTTTTCCTGCATTTTAGAAGGAAGTGAATTAAACATGCCAAAAATATCAGGCTGGAGATGTTTGGTATTCTTTTTAAACATAGTACGTCATAGTTAGTGGCACTGGATTATTTATGGCACTAATTTAATGTTTTTCAGTATGTTAAGCAACTTAAATACCTTTTTAGAATAAACTCATATATAAAATCTTAATTTTTTTTCAGCGACGTGCATCGCTATATAGGGCCTCACTCGTTTTTATATTTATAGCTCAAACCCTAAATAATAAAACCGGAGGCCCTAAAATGGAAAACCTTTTACATACCGTAACACAAGACCTGAAATTAGCCAGTTATAGCCCCAGAACCGTTGAAGCTTATTCTTACCATGTTAAAAAGTTTCTGGAATATTTTGACAAAGACCTTAACCCAAGTTTAACATTTTTTATTAAAAACGGACAAATTTTTGTCTGTCGAGTTGCGTAACCTGTTGTTTTTATTGAATTGGTCTTTGAAAATACGTTTGTAGTGGGAGTAGAAAACACTTTTAGGTCTTGACCTT
>JAHITE010000098.1 GCA_018817585.1 Candidatus Omnitrophota bacterium | reverse complement strand
TACATGAGCATAAAATTAATTATTCTTTTAGCCATAAATCAGTCCTTTTCTTATTAAATTGCGAATAAATTCAGGATTGTAAAATTTCTTCTACTGCTTTTATTCCGTCTAATGCCGCTGAAACAATGCCTCCGGCATAACCCGCGCCTTCGCCAATCGGATAAAGTCCTTTAATACTGCTGCAATACTGCTCATTTCTTAAAACGCGCACTGGAGATGAAGTCCTGGTCTCCACTCCGGTTAATACCGCGTCAGGCATAGCAAAGCCTTTAATTTTTTTATCAAATTCAAGCAAGCCATGCTTGATCGTATCAGTAACAAATTCCGGCAGACATTGCGTTAAATCTCCCAGCAATATGCCCGGAGCATATGAAGGCTGCACACTACCCAATTGTTTAGATGGTTTATTATGCAAAAAATCTCCGACTAATTGCGCCGGAGCATAAAAATTACTGCCTCCGGCTTTAAATGCCAGATTTTCCCATTTCCGCTGGAATTCAATCCCCGCCAATGGATGCTCAGAGCCAAAATCCTCGGGTTTTACAGCCACAACAATCGCGCTATTCGCGTTTTGTTTATCTCTGGCAAATTCACTCATCCCATTGGTAACAATTCCGCCATTTTCTGATGAACTGGCAACCACTGCTCCTCCAGGACACATACAAAACGAATAAACCGAACGCTTATTAGCCGCATGATGAACTAATTTATATTCAGCTGGCCCTAATCTGGATTCATTATAAAAATCATGATACTTGACCTTGCTGATTAAACTTTGAGGATGTTCAATCCGCGCGCCAATCGAAAACGGCTTGGATTGCAGACGCACTCCTTTTTTATGCAGCAAAGCAAATGTTTCCCTGGCACTGCCGCCCAAAGCCAAAATTATTATTTCAGATTTAAAGACTTGATTATCCGCGCTGATCGCGGCAGTAACTTTATTATTTTCAATAATAAAATCAGTAATTTTAGTATCAAATTTAATTTGACCGCCCAAAGCAATTATTTTTTTACGCAAATTTTTAACAACTAAACTGAGTTTATCCGTACCAATATGCGGCTTAGCACTGTACAATATTTCCGCTGGTGCTCCGGCCTGAAGAAAAACATCAAAAACTTTTTGCGAGCGTTTATCATTGATCAGGGTATATAGTTTACCGTCAGAAAAAGTGCCTGCCCCGCCTTCGCCAAACTGGATATTAGACTGTTGATCCAGCTTGCCTTGAGTAAAAAACTGCTTAATATCAGCCCTTCTGGCATCAACATCTTTGCCTTGTTCAATCAGCAGCGGAGCAAAACCAGCCTCGGCTAAAAGTAATGCGCTGAAAAGTCCGGCTGGCCCGGCGCCAATAATTAAAGGGTTTTGCTTTAGTTTTCCGCGCTTGGCTGGAAGATTATACACAATCGGCTCATATCGCGAAATATTTTTCTGATCAACAACAATCGTATTAGCGATTAAATCATTTACAGTTACGGCCAGTGAATAGACAAAACAAATCCTGGTTTTAGACCGAGCATCAATTGATTTGCGTTTGAGCTCATATTGGTTTATATGCTTAATCTCAATGTTTAATGCTGCGGCTATTGCTTTTTTAAGATCCAGTTCATTATGATCAAACGCCAGCTTTAAGTTCTTAATAAGAAACATTTATTCTCCTGAATCAATTTTCCGCTAATTTAGTTGTTTATTTATTGGCTGCCAATATTGCGTCAGCCCATTGTTCCGCTTTTGCCCGCACAGGAGCAATATCCTGTTCATTATTATAAGAACTGAACAAATAGACAAACAATAAACGCTCACGCACTCGAATAAAAGTTGTGACAATGATCAAGGTCCAGCTTTTAGTTCCATTAGAATAAGTTGAGATCATCCCCATGCTATAAGCATCGGGTTTGGAAAATAAAGTTCCCAGCTGAATCGGCTTATCAATGCTTACCTTGTCCAAATTCATTGATTCCATTCTTTGATTAAATTCCGCTTCGCTATCCTGTATAATTTTATCAATATCATCACTAAACGAGCCTTTCACATAATCAACCAGTTCTTTAAAATCACTTTCCGCGCAATCCTGATATTCACCCTGCCGCGGAACCTGAATCGACGCGTACTGATCTAGTACAAAATTTTCATCACCCTTGACAAACAAGGGAATATCACTGGCGCGCATATAACCAGCTAACAGCCGATTACTGCCTGGAACAAATATTTCCATCTGCTCCCGGACATCATAGCCCACTTCCACCAGCTCGGCATTAGGCGCGGGAATATTAATCAATGTCCCCCCGGCTTTAAAAGAGTCGAGTTTATTTTCAGTCTGAGCATTAGCGGAAAGAACTGTTATTAAAACCACAAGATTAACAATTACACAGCAAATTACTTTTTTTTTCATTTTCAATTCACTTTCCTTAGGTAATAAATTTTTGAAGAATAACATTCGCGCTTACCGCAAAAGCAATGGTTATGATAATCACAATTACAAACAAGCGCAGTAATACATATCTGAGTCTGACTTCATGATTACGCACAACAATTGTTTTAGCCAGTAAATCGCCCAAACGCTGTTTTTTCTTACTAAACATAAGCACTAAAATCTCCAGCGGCCAAACAATCAAACTTATGTTTCTTAAAAAAAGCAAAAACAAACTAGGAGTTTTTTCAAAATCATCTTTAGTTCTCACGGCAATACCGACCACATATTTGCCTGGGCTGATTCCATAAATACTATCTTTAAAGCAATAAACCAGGGATATAACCGGAAAAAGCGTTAAAATTTTCATTCCGATTTCGCCGGCAGGCAGTTCCAGAGTTTTATTTAATATAAAAAATAAGAAAAAACCAGCCAAAGAGTATAAAAAAACATAGTCCACTAATCCCGCGAACACCCGAATCGTCCTTGACGATAAAACCCGTTTTTCCATTTTCAGATCCTTTCTCTTTTGTTGTATTTATATTAAAGTATGAAAGTTGCCTTTTTTGAGTGTCCCTTAAATAATAGATTTTAATATCATTTATTTTACAAGCAAGCGAGCTTAAAGGCAATAATAGATTATTTTTAGTGAATTATTTAAAAATTTAGATATCCTGCGGCAACTCAAGCATTTGGTAAACATTTGCCAAACGATCCCGGAAATTATCAGGATTAAGCTTATCGCGGTTTATCTGGATTATCCGTTTTTTTTCTAATTCCTGCAATCCCAGGGAAATTGTTGTATCGCTGATATGATAGATTTTGGCTAAGTGTTTTTGACTGCGGAACCAAAACGGATATCGGCTGGAACGGGCTGATTCCTGCAGACAAATCAAGTAAAGATACTTTGCCCGCATCGACAATTTAACCGGATAATCATATTCCCAGTATTCAAAGGGAATGATTATCTGCTTACTGGATTTAGCTGGTTTTAAACTAACGATATTTTTTTGATAATTAATCAGTCCATAGCGTTTAAGTTTAATTAGCAACCGATGGATTCGGTCATAAAAATAATTATGCTGATCGCGGTATTTTCCCAGATTTTTTAGTGGAGTATAGCCCATGCTTATGGCTAAACTGTCATAATTAATCTTAAGTTCAGACTGATTAGTGTCCTGGATAATTTTGGTCAATAACAGATACAGATCAAACTGCTTATCCGCTTGGGCTTTAAGCAGCTGCGGCCCGAATTTCGCGGAAAGCAAAAAATCCTGAGGAATAGTTATGCCGCTGGTTATCGGCAGTAAAACATTTCTATCCTGCAGCTGAATGCTGGAAATATACTGATTTAGCACCGCCGCATCCTGTGTGGAATCAATAAAATTATTAATCTCATAATTATCCTGGATCGCGGCTCTTGACCAGTTAGCACTGCCGATAAATACATAGCGGTCATCAATAACCACTGCTTTAGTGTGTAAAAGCGCTTCAGCAGTATCAAAATTCACCGCCACACCCTGTTTGCGCAATAACTGATAAGCTAAACGATTTTCTTTTAACTTGGAATTTTCCAGAATAACTTTAACCATGACCCCTCTTTGTTTGGCTTGAATCAGATCATTGACCAAGTCATTGATTACGCCTTTTCCCTTAGGCTCAAGAATAATAAAATACATAACCACAGTGATTGTTTTTTCCGCCTGACTTAACTGTTTGCGCACAGCATCATAATAAGCTTGGCCATTTAAGACTTCCCCAAAGCATTGCGGAGTTAACAGGCTCAGACAAAAAAAGATAATAGCGCAAAGTAAGGCAATGTTTTTAGGTTTAGGGTTAAAAAAAAGCATAAACTTTACTGTTTAAATTAATCATTTTATTTTCCTTTATTGTTTTACTGAAATTAAACTCAGTTATCCTAAAACTTAAAGCAAGGATAAAATAATCACTAAACTAAATTACTTTAAATATTTTTCAAAAAACCTCAGAAAATTCTTTCCTGGTTTTACTTGTCCGCATTCTACATTAACTGATATTCTTGATCATTTGCTAATTTTAAGATTAATTATAGCTTAAGCGAGTTACTCAACTTTACTCCCAATGCCTTTAACTGCTGAATTATTCATTAGTTTAAGAAATTTAGGATTATCCGCCAAAGTATCAATATCTCCGGAACTAATCGCGCTCATGATCGCTGGATCATTAAGCACTGCCATAAAATCAGGATCATCCTGCAATTGCGCAATGTTCTGCATAGTTGACGGATCATTGCTCATCTGTCTTTTTAAGGCTTCAACCCCTGCTTCGACTGCTCCAGGGTCAGCGGGATTTTTTGGCGAAAACTGTAAAGCCTCCATGTTTTTATTCACAATACCAGTGTCTGCTGCCGAATTGCTGATGCTGATTACTTTTTCTTCAGCAATGCTTAGCAGTCCCATATCCCTGTTTTTGATTTTATAAATTCCGTTTTCTAAACCAATAACATTACCATAAATAACTGTTTGATCCTCAAGCATAATTTTTTTAAGCTGGGCGGCAAATACGCTATTTATCCAAATAAGCGTACACAGCCAAACAATAGCTAGTTTAATTCGCATATTTACTCTCCTTTTTTCTGGCTGATAAATTCCACCGTTTTACTTACACACTCTGCGCAAAAAGCGATTTTTTTCTTAATAATCTCCACACATTTATTGTTTCCGGCAAATTCTCACGGCATATTAGTTTAATCCTTGTTTTAATTTTAGCTATTGTATCGCACCGCCCCTTGTTTTTTCTGCGATTGCCTTAAGCAAAAAAGACCTATGTTTGTTATATAATGTAGTTAGTAAGCAATTGGACGAAAGTTACTAACTCATAACAGACAGGGAGATTTTTTATGCGAAGATTATTATACTATGATTGTAAAAAGAAAAAAATATTTAAAAATAAAAAGATTACCATTGTTAGTTTGGAAAAACATTTACGGATGAATTACATTAAAGATTTGGGGCACAAGACCGATGGAAAGAACATCGCTTAATTGGCATAGACGGTATGTCGCGGATTATGTCCTTGTGTTTCCTAATTATGATTCTAATTCCTTTATTCTCTTTTTCAGACTTATCATTTTTAGCTCTCTTTCTACTGATGCTTTGTAAAAGATTCTTAAATCACTAAGCTTCTTTGCAAGTTTCTCGTTTGTTTCAGCGATTTCTTTTGTTCTCTCTTGGACTCTAACTTCAAGAGAATCCCTTTCTTCTTCTAGTTCCTTTGTTCTCTCTTTAATTTTCTGTTCTAAACTTGTCTTTGCAATCTGTAGTTCCGCAGTTATAGCAAAAAGTTTCTTATTCAATAATATTAAATCCTCTGTCTTTTTCTTCTCGCTTTCAATTGAGCCGCTAAAATCTGCAGCCATTTTATTAAAAGATGCGGCAAGAAAACTAATTTCATCCCTTGACTCAATCTTTACTCTTGTTTTTAATTCCCCTTGACCTATTCTGATCGCTGCTTGACTCAGTTTTATGATTGGGTTCGCGATAGAATAGGCCATAAAAATACCTAGTGCTATCGCCATAATAAAAACTATTATAAAAATTGCGACTATCCGATTTGAGGCGATTGTTATTGCAGATTCAACAAGCTCTTTTCTTTCCATAAATTCTTTATTTTCGTACGCAAGCACATTATTTATGATCTCAAGAAAAATTTTTTCATTATTTTCAAACTCTTCTTTCGCTTCTAAAATCTCTTCTCCAAAAATACCCTGTTTCTTTAGTTCTATTATTTTAAAGCTCGATGCTTGAAGGTTCCCGCCAGCGCTCCTTATCTTTTCTAGAAATTCTCTTTCTTTAGGAAAAAATCGATTCATTAAACCTTCATATCGTTTTAAAGTATTATTATAGAGACTTTTTCCATATTCAATTAGTTCCTCTTCACCTTTTTCACCTTCTTCACCTTTTTCACCTTCTTCATTTTTTTCTACATATTCTTTTTCTGACTTTATTAAAATAAATTCACTTGTAGATGAAACAATTCTTAGGCCTGCAAACTTCAAAGCTTCAAGGGTTTCAATAATAGGGATAGTTTCAGCTGAAACTTTATCAAATTCAGCATCGATAGTATTAATTGCATTAACCCCAAGATATCCAGCAATCCCAGAAAAAAAAGCAATTATCAAAAACCTAAGATTAGTTTTTGCTTTATCTTCATTTTAGAGTACCTTTTTAAAATCTTCGACGGTAAAATATTTCTTCTTTTTAATCGTCTTTTTTCTGTCTATAGGCTTGATAATATAAGGGCCCCCTTTGTGTACAATATACATGCGATCCCGAATGGTCGGGATGCATAATTTTAATCGTGCTGAACCGATAAACGGAACGCACACTCAGCAAAGGAGGCCTTTATGCGTTTTTATAAGCCACATACTAAATTTTACTACGGGATTGATGTTCATTCAAGGATTATTTATCAAATTAAAACGTTTTTATTTAGCTTTAGATAATTCAGGTTAATCTCTGACACACATCATTATTGACTATTGACTATTGACTCTTCACTCATAACATCTTATAATGTTAGTAATAAATACCACACTATAAAGGAGTTTTTAATGACTGCCCAGGAATTATTTGATAAAGTAATCTCAGAAGAAGTATCGGATTTACACCTTTGCGTGGGTTTACCGCCAATGGTACGGAGAATATCGACTTTAGAACCATTTTTTGAAGAAAAACTGACTAATAATGATATTAAAAGAATAATTCGCGAAATTTTGCCGGAACATCATAAGCTGAAAGTTAAGCATGGTCAGGAAATTGATATTGGAATAAGTATTGGTGAATTTGCTCGCTTTAGAGCTAATATCTACAGTGACCACAGAGGTACTTGCGTGGCTTTAAGACAAATACCGCAGAAAATATTCGGTTTAAATGCTTTGGGCCTTCCCGGAGCTGTCAGAATGGTCTGTGATCTTAATCGCGGTTTGGTGCTGATTACCGGGCCGACTGGATCCGGAAAATCAACTACCTTAGCTTCAATTATTGATACAATCAATACTGAACGCTCGGAACATATTATTACTTTGGAAGATCCGATTGAATATATCCATCCGCACAAACGCAGCATTATTAATCAAAGAGAAATCGGCACTGAATCAGATAGTTTTGCCCAGGCTTTAAGAGCTGGACTAAGGGAAGATCCGGATGTTATTTTAGTTGGTGAAATGCGTGATCTGGAAACTATTTCCAATACCGTAACCGCCGCGGAAACCGGACATTTGGTATTTGGCACACTGCATACGAGAAATGCCGCTCAGAGTGTCAGCCGCGTGATTGATGTTTTTCCTTCTGAACAGCAATCTCAGATCAGAATACAGTTTGCTGAATCAATTCATACTGTTGTCTCTCAGATTTTAGTGCCTTCTGCTTCTGGCAATGAAAAGTTACTAGCCACTGAGGTTATGGTTGCCAATACCGCGATCCGTAATCTTATCCGGGAAAATAAATCTTATCAGATTAAGAATATTCTGGAATCCGGCGGCAAAGAAGGTATGCATACCATGGATCAATCTTTAAAATCTTTACTGGATAGCCGAAAAATTGATTTGTACACAGCGCGAAAATACGCTGAAGAGAAAAGTTATTTCTCGAGATAAGAATTATTTGCGGGTATCCCAAACAAAGTTACTGCCTTGATTTGCTTTAGCCAGTTTCTTAAGTTCAGCACCGATCTCTCCGATCTCCACCACATGCGAAATGCTTTTATCCCGGTTAGAGACAATGCCGATAGAAACAGAAATTAAAGGAACTTTATCCACATTACCTTGGCGGTCTTTGGCAATAATATAACCTCTTTCCCTGTCCAACTGATTGTAAAAAGAAGGCGCGATTTTATCAAAGCAATCAATAATCCGATTACAAAGCAGTTCGGTTTTATCCACACTTGTCAGAAAAACATAATCATCTCCGCCAATATGTCCGACAAAATCATCGGGATTACCGTATTCATTAACCACATTGAGAATAATCCTCGCGGTTTCCCGGATAACTTCATCGCCATGTTCAAAACCATAGGTATCATTAAATGATTTAAATTTGTCCAGATCTAGGTAGCATACGGAAAAAGGCGCATTGCGGGTAATCGCCGCTTCCAGCTCATGCATGATCGTTATATTCCCTGGTAAACGACTCAGCGGATTAGCATCCAAATCTCTGGTACTGCGCCGCAGGATCATTTTGACTCTGGCAACCAGCTCTGTTGGTTCAAACGGTTTAACCATATAATCATCCGCTCCGGCATTAATCCCGTTTACTTTATCCTGGGTCTCTCCCTTGCCGGTTAACATGATAATCGGCATATGGCGCAGCAGAATGTCTTTTTTTAAAATCTGACAAACTTCATGGCCGTCCATTTTTGGCATTTTATAATCCAAAATTACCATGTCCGGCGATTTTTTATGTACTTTTTCCAAGCCATCCACCCCGTCCGTGGCTTCAAATACTTCATAGCCCTCACACTCCAGGGTGATTTTTAAAACATCGCGAATATCTGGTTCATCATCAATAATTAGAATCTTTTGCTTTATCACTGTATGCTCCGTTTTTTTTATTCAACAGAAATTTGTGAATCCTCAATTTGATTAATCGATAAAGTAAAATGGAACGATGTTCCTTTGCCTACTTCACTGGTTGCCCAAATAGTCCCTTTATGCGCCTGCACAATTTTCTTAACCAAAGACAGTCCTAAACCAGTACCTTTTTTTTCCGCGTTGATCGCGTTTTCCACGCGATAGAATTCATCAAATAAACGCGGAATATCATCCTGACTGATTCCAATCCCTGAGTCTGAAATTTCCACATTAATATAAGCCAAATCCGGTTTTACCCGGATAGTAATATTGCCGTCGCTGGGAGTAAATTTCATGGCATTACCAATAAGGTTGATAAACACTCGTGAGATCTGACTGGGATCCATCCAGGCCATCAGGGGATCATCCGGTATTTCCATATTCAGGTGAATATGAGTTTCCTCGGTTTGCGGATAAAATAAATCCGCGATGCTTTTGATAATTTCCGTTAACGAAGAATGCTTAATGCTCATTCCGATCTTGCCGGATTCAATCCGGGCAATGTCTAATAAGTCATTAACCAGTTTAACCAGCTCATCACTGTGGATACTGATCTTATTCAGTTTTTCCGCCTGCACAGGAGTTACTTCCCCCAGCCGTCCGGCGCTAAGAATCGCGGCATAGCCTTTAATTGAGGTTAAGGGAGTGCGCAGCTCATGGGAAACAGCGCTGACAAAGTCTGATTTCATTTTATTCAGTTTAACCAGTTCTTTATTGGCCTGCGCTAATTCCTTGGTTCTTTCTTGTACTCTGACTTCTAATTGATCATGCGATTTTTTCAAAGCAGCATACAGCTGAGCATTATCTAAAGCAATCGCCAGCTGATTGGATAAAATAAATAAAGAGTCAATATCTCCTTCAGAAATATAATTATAAGTCGAGGTATTACCGACAAAAATATAACCCTGGACAGTTTCTTTTATAACCAAAGGCACAATCACAAAAGCACTAACCCCGAATAAGTTCAGCCATTCTTTTTGATCAGGATTAGCCGTATCCGCGTTTTTAACTAAAACCGAACTGCCGACTTCAAATACATTTTTCAGAAACTCACTGGTAATGTTCGCTTGTTTAATCTGCTCAATATGCGCGCCATCAAAACCAATCGCGGCCTTACACTGCGGCGGAAGCTGCGGATTGTCTTTTAAAAAGATCATGGTTTTTTCAAAGCCCAGTTTCAAGATCAAAGGCTCAGTAATCTGGGCAAACAGTTTATTTACATCAAGCGTTGAACTGATCAGTTTGCCAAGTTCATGCAAAGTATACAAGCCGCTGACTTTTTTATCCAGTTCTTCCTGTGTGCGGTTTAATTCCACGTCAGTACGGATAATGATCTTGGCTTGTTCATCAAGTTCGCTATAGGCGTTTCTTAATTTATCCAAGGCTCTTTGCATTTTATCGATTTGTTCTTTTTCATCCCGAGAAACTTCCGCTAAATAAGCCAGCAAAACTAAAAGAATAAATCCGCCCATCAGCTTAGCGACCATATTATCAACAATAACCACAACACTGAGGACCGCCGCGCCTATAACTAAAATTAGCCAAATATTAATCTTCAATTACCAATTCTCCTTATTCGCCAATCGCAAAAACAACAATCGTTTCATTATGAAAAAAAGTCTGTCCGAGATTTATCGTCGCGCCCAAGGGGGCTTGTTCGCCATAGGTATAAAAACCAACAATCGGCGTTTGGGGACCAAATATTTTCTGAACCACTTCAATTTCTTCTTTGGATTTCAAGCCAAATAATCTTTCCCGGGAAACCGAGTCAAACACAAACACCAGACTGGCTTTTTTTTTGCGCAAAGCGCCTAAAGCGATTTCCGCGGCTTTTTGCGCGGCTTTAAGCGCTGTTTCTTTAGAACCCATCATTACCCGGATTTCTGAGCCTTTAGGAACCTCACCCGCGCAAACCAATGAGCCTTCAGCGTCAACTTTCATCGCGTTTCGGATAATGCATTCTTCTTCTTCCGGAATCGACATGCCCAAAGGATACATAACTGACATCCGGGCCATTGGTTCATTCTGCAGATCAGCTACCCGTTTGCCAAAATAATCTTCATATATTCTCGCCGCTGGCTTACCATCAAGTTTCTTAATTATATTATGCTCAGCGGCTGTGACAATCCGCGGTTTGCCCAAAGGATACCAGCCATGTCTGGCGCCAATGCCAATGCTGATATCTCCGGAAAACAATATCCCGCAGACACTATCCTGATAAACGTTTTCATCATAGTACTGAAAAGTATTGGAAAATAAAAAATCATCAGCTGCTGAACCGCCAACAATCGGAAAACTTGTGCCGAGAACTTCCTGCACCCCCCGGATAATATCCACGCCATTGCCTTTCAGTCCGTCCGAGAGCATCATAAAAGCATGGCGCGTTAATCCCTGACGGGTTTTAACCAGCGTATCATGCGCTGCTTCCTGCCCGGCACGCCGCGAATCCTTGCTTAAATTTTTACCCAAACCAACCGCGGCATACAAAGTATTTGATTCAATAACCATAACCACCACTGACTTTTTATCCGGGCCCAAACTGGTTATTTCTCCGGCAGTGGTACAACCTACCAAAGGGCAGTCAGAAATAATACTTTTTATCCCCCGAATAAGCTGCTGATGATCAAAGCGTGATGAAGCAAACACAAAAACCAGATTCGGATGTTCAGAACCCAATTGGCTGAGCGCGTTCTTTGCCGCCAATGAACCCGCGGCAAAGGAATCAATTTCTTTACTTTTTCCTACCCCTACTTTAATAGCCATATGTTGTTAGTTTACAATCTGATCGGTAAAATGTCAACATTAAGATTCTTTATTCGAGGACAATTAATTTATGTTTTAACTCAGCCGAATACTCTCTGGCCTTTGTCTGCCAGGTCACTCTGAGGATAACTTGTTTTAAGCCCTCTAAAGAATTGCTATAATCAATCTGCCAGGCAAAAGCCTTGTCTTGGATTGGTTCAGTACCGCTGGCAGCAAGCACTTCCTGGCTGGACAAACGATTAAGCAGATTATCAATTAAAAGCATGGCATTGTAATTATCACTGATGTGCTGATTGCTCTTAGTTATCTGGGAAAGAGTTTGCACGAGAAACAATACGCCCACGCTAAACACCATAACACTTACTAAGATTTCAATCAGGATAAACCCTTGAGCAGTTTTTTGCTTCATCAGCTAATCTCCATACTAATCTGGCCGCTAAGAGTTGTTTCGAATTTTGCCTTATGCTGATTCAAATCGTAAATAAAAAATTCCTGAGCACTGATACTGCCGCGGGGCTCAAAGATAATTTCGATTGTTTGCTGGTAATCATTCGGGGTTTTAAATTTCAGTCCGGAACTCAGTTTTTTTTTAGATAGCAAAGAATCCCGCGCCGCGGTATATTCCGCGTAATCAGCTTCACTGCTTCTGGCCGCGGCAGCATAAGAATTTTCATATAAATTAATTATTAATTTATATTTTCTATTTTCCAAAGCCGCGGTTTTTTTTAAATAGATCAATAAATACTCGATTTGTTTGACTTTGCTCGTAAAATAAAAATTGCGGGCAGTTTTACTCAGCGCCGGAATGCTTAAGCCAAACAACATACTGATAATTGCCACAACGCAAACTAATTCAACTAAAGTAAATCCCTTTTTAACCTGGACAATCAAATGCTTCGGTAATGAGCAAATCGCGGGTTTACTCCTCCCAGTTTCCAATATCATCATTACCGCCTTCAGTCGCGTCTTTGCCAATTGAATACAAATCATAGTCCAGCGGATTATGGATTCCGGGACTGACATAGCGATAAGTATTCCCCCAAGGATCAACCGGCTTTTTCTTTAAATATGGCCCATTCCAGTTTTTCGGTATTGGCGCGCTGTTTGGAGCTTCAACCAATGCTTCCAGCCCCTGCTGAGTTGAGGGGAATGTTCCATTGTCCAGTTCATATAGATCCAGGGCCAACGGAATATTAGACAGGATATCAGCTTTGGCCGCGGTTGTCCGCGATTGTTCGGCTCTGCCGGCTAAGCGGGGAATAACCAAACCAGCCAAAGTAGCGATAATCACCACAACCAACATTAATTCAATTAAAGTAAAACCTTGATTTTTTTTCATATTATTTCCTTCTGTTATTGGATCAAAAAATTCATTTCAAATACCGGCAGCAAAATCGCCAAAACAATCATACCAATGATCGCGCCCAATGACAATATTAATATTGGCTCAAGCATAAATAAAAAACTCTCAATCAGCTGTTTGGATTCATTTTCATTCATCTGGGCTATGCGCAAAAGCATGTCTTCAAGCATCCCGCTTTCTTCCCCCGCGGAAATTAAATCCACCACATTTTTATCAAAAACCAGACTGGACTTAATTGCCTGGCTGATATTCTGGCCTTTGCTGACCAAAGCATGAATCTGGGAGATTTCCAGGCCAAAAACTTTATTCGTCGACACTTCACTGACTATTTTTAAAGAGTTAATTATCGGCACGCCGTTTTTAATTAAACTAGCCAATGTCCGGGCAAATCTTTCCGTCTGGATTTTAATTATAATATCACGTAAAAAAGGAATTTTCAGTTTAAACAAGTCAAAATTTAATCTGCCGCTTTCGGTTTTAAAATATTTCAAACTAAATCCGAACAACACCGCGCAGCCCAGAACAACTCCGATCCAGTAATGACTTAAAAACATGCTCAAGCCAATCAGCATCTGAGTCAATAAAGGTAAACTCTGGCCCAGGTCCTGAAACAAAGTGATGAATTTGGGTAAAACAAATGTAGTCAGTAAAAATAATGTCAAAATTCCCACGCTGATCAATAAAATCGGATAAGCCAGCGCCGAACGGATGCGCGCGAAAAATTCCATGTCTTTTTCT
Organism: Candidatus Omnitrophota bacterium; assembly: GCA_018817585.1. Taxonomy (GTDB): domain Bacteria; phylum Omnitrophota; class Gorgyraeia; order B26-G9; family B26-G9; genus JAHITE01. The sequence goes on along the minus strand of JAHITE010000098.1, from coordinate 19,796 downwards.
TTTAGATCCGCGATTTCAGAAAGCACCTGACCTAAAGTTCCGGTTGATTCCGCGGATTTGATCATATTTACTTCCAAAACGGAAAACAGATTATTATGCGCGGCTAATGCCTGAGAAAAGGAATTGCCTTTTTGAATGTTTTCCCGCATCGCCACAATAACTGCCCGCAAAGCCGGATTGCTTGCTTGTTCCCCGATATTTTTTAAAGACTTAACCAAAGATAAACCAGCGAGATTAAGATTAGACAGCTGTCTTAAAAAAATATAAATATCTTTAATCCGAATCTTAGCTCTAAACTGAAAATATTTTAAGCGTTCTTCGGTTTTAAGAGCAATTGATATCGGATAATAATTTAAAAGCCGCAGCTTATTAACTGCCGCTTTTTCACTTTCCGCTTCAATTGTTCCATTGCGAAATGTATCAGGACTGGTTTTGGCTTTGTAATTATAAATAGGCATAAAATAAACTTTACATTAAATTAAGAATGACTACTCTGTATCCTGCTGCGTAACCCGAATAATTTCCTCAGGCGTTGTTATGCCGCTGATAACTTTTTCCCAGCCGCTTAAGCGCAGAGTTTTCATGCCCATGGCCACGGCTTTTTGCTTGATAATATTCGAAGGATCGCGGTTTAAAATCATTTCTTTGATCTGGTCATTGATATTTAAAACCTCAAATATGGCAGTACGCCCCAAATATCCAGTAAACTTGCATTTATCACAGCCGCTGCCAAAATAAAAATGTTCTTTAGCAAATCGATCCTTGTGGATCCCAAATTCCTCCATTAATTCCTTATGCGGCTTAAATTCCTGCTTGCATGCCGGGCAGATTACCCGCACCAAACGCTGGGCAATAACACAGTCTAAAGAACTGGCTACTAAATAAGGTTCAATCCCCATATCCAGCAGTCTGGCCATGGCACCCGGAGCGTCATTAGTATGCAAAGTACTGAATACCAGATGACCGGTTAAAGCCGTACGGATTGCCAGTTCCGCGGTTTCCAAATCACGAATTTCCCCGACCATCATAATATCCGGGTCATGTCTAAGCATGGAACGTAAACCATTGGCAAAAGTCAGATCAATCTTCGGATGCACCTGAATTTGGGTAATCCCATGCAGTCTATATTCCACTGGGTCTTCAATTGTAATTATTTTGCGCTCAGCGGCATTAATTTTATCTAAACAGGAATAAAGCGTGGTTGTCTTGCCGGATCCGGTTGGCCCGGTTACCAGGATAATTCCATGAGTTCTTTTAATCATTTTATTCAGCATTTCCACGCCGCTATCATCTAAACCTAATTGCTCCATGGAAAAGAATATTTGTTTTCTCGATAAAATCCTGATTTCAATGCTTTCGCCATAAGCTGTGGGCAGAATCGAAATACGCAGATCATAATCGCCATTATCAATCCGCACCTGAATTCTGCCGTCCTGCGGCAGGCGTTTTTCTGAAATATCGAGATTAGACATTATTTTTAATCTAATGATGATCGCTGACTGAAAATGATGAATCGTTGAAGGCACTGGCACATCATAAAGCAAACCGTCGATCCGATAGCGGACTCTCAGATTTTTATCATAAGGTTCAATGTGAATATCCGTGGCTCTTTCCCGCACTGCCTGCTGGATAACCTGATCAATAAATTTAATTACCGAAGGATCTTCGGTTTCATCGGATTTTTCAGTTTGCTGCGCCGCGTTTTGCGCGGAAATAATTTCAATATGAGGAGAATCATCAACCATTTGAGCCATGGTTTTTGCGCCTACACCATAATAACGTTTAATTGCCTCGTGTATTTCAAAAGAAGTGGCTAGACAGACTTTTACCGGCTGTTTGAGAATCAGTTTGATTTCATCAATTGTATATAAATCTAAAGGATCACTTACCGCGATATGCAGGATTCCGTCTTCTTTTTCACAAATTGGAATAAAATTATAATGCGTGATATAGCGGGCCGGAACTCTTTCAATAACCGCGGGATCAACCTCGATAGTACGCAGGCGCACAAAAGGAATATTCATTTGTTCAGCCAAAGCTTGGAGAACGCTTTCTTCAGTGGCCACTCCGCCGCGGATCAGTTCTTCGCCGATTCTTAAATTTGATTTTTGCTGCCGGGACAAAGCGCTGTCCAGCTGTTCGGGAGTAATTACTTTTTTGTTAAGCAGCAGTTCTCCGAGTTTTTTATTTTCAGACATATTTTATACTCCTGATCTTAGCAGCACATTTGGCTCAAAGATCTGATATACTGTCCAACTTTTTTAACCATCTGCTCATCTTGAGAATATTGGGCAATGACTTGGATAATTCCGCTGCCGACAATCGCCCCGTCACTGATCTTGACCACTTGCTTTACCTGCTCTGGAGTGAAAATGCCAAAGCCGACAAAAATCGGAGTTTTACTGGATTGTTTTATTGCTTTTACTGCTAAGGCAATATTCTTGGGCAAACTGGTTCTCGTGCCGGTAACTCCGGTCAAAGGCACATAGTAAATAAATCCTCGGGATAATTTAGCGATTTGCTTCATCCTCGCGGGTTCAGTAACCGGGGAAATAATAAAAATCTGATCAATTCCCTGATTCCGCAAAGCCTGATTTAATTCCTTGGCTTCTTCTGGCGGCAGGTCCGGCACAATCACTCCGTCTAAACCTGCAAGCTTTGCATCAATCGCGAATTTTTTAATTCCGTATTTAAATATCGGATTAAAATACGACATAATGATCAAGGGAATCTGAGTTTTTTGGCGCAGGGTTTTAACTAAATTTAGAAAATTTATCATATTCATCCCTGCCGCCAGGGCGGCACAGGACGCGGCCTGAATCGTCGGGCCATCAGCCACTGGATCAGAAAACGGCATGCCCAATTCAATAAAATCAACTCCATTTTCTTCAAGTGTATACACCAGCTGCTCAGTTGCCGCGGCAGTGGGAAAACCCGCGGTAATATAAGCAATAAATGCTTTGCGTTTTTGCAAACATAATTCTTGGTTTTTTTGTTCGATTCTATTCATGATAATTAAATCCTTTTAATTTAGAAACCATTTCCATATCTTTATCTCCCCGTCCGGACAAGCAAACCACAAATACGCTGTTCTTTTTCGCTTTTTTTGCCGCCCTCATAAGATACGCTAAAGCATGCGATGATTCCAAAGCCGGGATAATCCCTTCCAGCTCAGATAATAATTTTAAAGCCTTGAGCGCCTGGGTATCAGTTACCGCCACATAAGCCGCGCGTTTAGACTGTTTATAAAAAGCATGTTCCGGACCAACTCCCGGATAATCCAATCCCGCGGAAACTGAATGCGCGATCTTTATCTGGCCATCATTATCCTGAAGTAAATAACTCTTGCTGCCATGCAGCACCCCAGGAGTGCCTTTGCACAAGCTGGCAGCATGCTGTTCAGTGTTTAAGCCCAAACCCGCGGCTTCCACGCCAATAAATTTAACTGAATTATCATTGTAAAATTGATGAAACAAGCCCATGGCATTGCTCCCGCCGCCAATGCAGGCTAACAGATAATCCGGTAGTTTTTTCTCTTGTTTTAAAATCTGCTGACGCGCTTCTTTGCCAATTACTGCCTGAAAATCGCGGACAATTGTCGGAAAAGGATGCGGTCCGACAACTGAGCCAATAATATAATGCGTGTCTTTTACAGTTGCCACCCAATTGCGCATCGCTTCATTAGTCGCGTCTTTTAAGGTTTGACTGCCTGATGACACACCGGTTACTTTAGCGCCTAAAAGCCGCATTCTAAACACATTTAAGGCCTGGCGTTCCATGTCCTCATTGCCCATGAAAACCTCGCATTCCAAACCAAAGCGAGCCGCGGCAACAGCTGTTGCCACTCCATGCTGACCAGCACCGGTTTCGGCAATGATCCGCTTTTTTTTCATGTTCAGCGCTAATAAAACCTGCCCCAAAGTATTGTTTATTTTATGCGCACCGGTATGCAGCAAATCTTCTCTTTTTAAATAAACTTTTACTCCCAGATAATCACTGAGTCTGGCCGCGTAATACAAGGGTGTTGGTCTGCCGGCAAACTGCTCTAAATAAAATTTCAGTTTTGCTTTAAAAACTTTGTCCTGCTTAGAATGCTCATAAGCAGTTTCCAGTTCCTTAAGCGCGTGACTTAAAGTTTCGGGAATGAATTTTCCGCCAAAGCTGCCGAAATAGCCGTTGTTTTTCGCTCTTGCTGCCATTATTATTTACTCTCCCGGATAAATGAGTCATTGATATTGGTTTTTTCGCGGAATATTGTATTATATTGCTTCGCCTCATTAAAAGTATCAAAAGATCCAACATTGATTTTAAAATAAGGCCGGGTATTATTCGCTCCGCGATAAATTGTATTTAGAAAAACTTCAAACCCTTTAGCTTCCAGCTCTTTGACAAAACTCATTGCCGCGGCTTCATCCGCGTATTCCGCGACCTGGATGGTAAATCTGCGCACAGAATCAGTTGTTGCCTGAGGTTTTGGATGGACTGCGATTTTTTTTACTGTTGTTTTTGTTTGCGCGCCGGATTTTATTGGTTTTGCTTTTAAACTCTGTTCCGTGTTAACCGCTTTAGGCTTGTTTGTTGAATCAGCTTTCTTTTGGGGAATAAATTTCATAAATAAAACCAGCAAAAACATGATTATAATTACGGAAAGCAATAACACAAATTTCTCCGGCATTTTATTCAGCATCAGATCAGCCAAGCCTTCCCGGATATTAATCAGTTTTCTTTTTTGCACCAGCTTTACTTTTAATTTATGTTTTTGCAGCTCGGTTCTCTGCAGTTTGTCTTCCAAATTAGCAATTGCCAGTTTCAGAGCATTGATCTCATCTTGAAAAACCGGAAGAATTTTAATTTCCTCTGGTTCCGGAGCAATATTGTTTTGCTTGATTATTTTTTCTACTTCCGGTTTAAATCCTTTTGGCTTAGCTTGTTCAGATCTTGCTGTTTCTAGTTTTACTGTTTCTGGTTTTGCTGTTTCCGGTTTTTTAGCACTGAACAAATCATTGTTTACCGGAGCTGGTTCGGATTTCCTAACAGTTTCTTTTTGCTCCGTCTGAGATGAACCATATAATTTATTTTTAATAAAGTCCTCGGAAAATTTGCCTTTTTCCAGCTTTTCTTTATCCATAGGCTGACTATAATTGCCATAAAGTTTTTTCTGGATATCATTTTCTGTAATCCGTACATTACTTTTATCTTTGTTTTTATTATTTTCACTGCTCATAATCTACCTCTGGGTTTTTGAACATTCATTTTTTTACAGCTGATATCAGCGCTTTGAGCTTTTGCGGATCTTTTATTCCCGGCTGTTTTTCCACAGCACTGGAAACATCAATCGCGTAAGGCTTAAGCAGGCTGATGATTTTTTTAACATTTACCGGATTAATCCCTCCGGAAATAATAATTGGTTTAAAAAATTTAACATTTTTTAATAAATCATGCACAAATATTTTCCCAGTACCGCCATAACGCTCAGGATCATAAGCATCAAACAAAAACGCGTCAACATTTTTATATGTACTTACTGCCTTAAGCACAGTCTTATCCTTTACTCTGAATGCTTTTATTATTTTACAATACTTTTTAAAAAAAGCACAGTATTTATCGCTTTCATCTCCGTGCAGCTGGACCGCGTCTAAATTACAGGCTTGGACTATTTTTAAAACATCCTGCTTTTCAGCATTAACAAACACGCCGACTTTACTGATAAACGGCGGCAAAGCCGCGGAGATTTTTTTAGCCAGAGATATGCTGATCCTGCGCGGACTTTTCGCGAACACAAAACCCAACGCGTCAGCGCCTAAACTAATCGCTGCTAAAGCGTCTATTTCCCGCGTGATTCCGCATATTTTAATTCTGGTCATTTTCTTTTTCCTAATAGCGTTTTAATCTGTAATCCCATATCCGCGGCCGTGACAATGCCTTCCCCGATTAAAACACAGTTTACACCTTGTTTTTTTAAATAAACCATGTCGGATCGGTTAAAAATACCGCTTTCACTAATAACTATTTTAGTTTTGGGAATTTTTTTAATTAAACATTCTGTTGTTTTAAGATCCAGGGCAAAAGTATTCAGATTGCGGTTATTAATCCCGACGATCCGCGCCTGCCGCATATCGAGTTTCTCTATATCCTGTAAATCATGCACTTCGACAATCGCGTTCATTTTCAAACCATGCGCTAAATCCAGCATGAGTTTTAATTGCTTCGCGCTAAGAATCGCGGCAATCAGTAAAACCGCGTCCGCGCCTGCTAAATAAGCTTCATATACCTGATAAATATCGATCAGAAAATCTTTGCGTAAAACCGGAATCCGCACTGCGGCTTTTACTTTTTTTAAATCAGTGAGCTTGCCTTTAAAATGCTTATCAGTGAGCACGGATATTGCCGCGATCCCTGAATCCTGATAAAGCAGCGCGGTTTTAACTAAATCCAGGTTTTTACGCAAATAGCCTTTAGACGGCGAAGCGATTTTTAGTTCGCCAATACAGTTTATTTTTTTCGGCTTTCCAATAGCGCTTAAAAAATCCCGCGGCTGATCCTCGGCGTTTTTAATTTTAAGCCCTGCTTTAACTTTAAGCACAGCTAAAGGAATCTTTTTTTTTAACAGCGCGATTTCGGCTTTTTTCGCTTTAATAATTTGTTTAAGTATTGATTTCATTGGAGTATTTTTTCAATAGTTCTAGTTTTTCTAAGACACGGCCGTCGGCTAATACAGCTTTAGCTAATTCAATACCTTGTTTGGGATCATTTACCGCGTCCGCTGTGTACAAGGCAAATCCGGCATTAAGCACAACCAGATCATAAACCGGCCCGGTTTTCCCTTTTAGAATATCAATGGTAATCGCCTGACTTTGTTCCACATTACTGATCTGGAGATCCGCTAATTTACCTTGCTTAATCCCAAAATCTTCAGCACTGATTGAATAATTTTTTATTTGTTTATTTTTTAATTCATAAATCAAGGTTTTTGACGCGGTACTGATTTCATCCATACCCTGTTCACTATGCACAACCAAAGCATGAACTAAACCCAGATTAGCTAAAACCGCGCAGATCGCGGCAGTTAAATCCCCGGAACAAACCCCCATCAGCTGATGCGTGGCACGCGCCGGATTAGTCAATGGTCCGAGAATATTAAAAATCGTTCTAATTCCGATTTCCCGCCTTGGGCCAATCGCGTGTTTCATCGCCAGATGAAATTTCGGAGCAAATAAAAATCCAATCCCAATTTGATTTATGCATTTTTCCACTGTTTGCGGCTCGGCATTGATGTTTACTCCTAATTTTTCCAGTAAATCAGCACTGCCGGCTTTGCTGGTCGCGCTGCGATTGCCATGCTTGGCCACAGTTATTCCCGCGGCAGCAGCAATCAAAGCCACTAATGTCGAAACATTAAATGTCTGCAGGCCAGAACCGCCAGTACCGCAGGTATCGAGAATAATCCGAGCATTAACCTTTATCGGCTGAGCAAAACCGCGCATGGTCAGAGCCGCGGCTGTGATTTCCTCAATCGTCTCGCCTTTAATATGTAAAGCCGTGATAAATGCCGCGATCTGAGCAGGCGTAGCCTCACCTTGCATAATCTGCGTAAAAATTTGACGTATCTCGCTTTGACTCAGGCTTTCGCCTTTGCTCAGTTTTTGGATTCCGCTGACAATCATGGTTTAGCCTTTAGATTTAAGAAGTTTTCCAGAATTTTTTTTCCTTGCTTGGTTAAGATTGACTCAGGATGAAACTGCACACCGTAAATCGGCAAACTTCTGTGCTGCATGGCCATGATCATCCCGTCTTCCGAGCGGGCAGTTATATTCAGACACTTCGGCAGCCCTTTTTCCTGCACAACCAGCGAATGATAACGCGTGGCGTCAAACGGATTACTCAGACCTTTAAAAATCGCCTGACGGTCATGAAAAATCTGGGAAGTTTTCCCATGCATTAATTTATCCGCCCGGACAATTTGCCCGCCAAACACCTGCCCAATACACTGATGGCCCAGACAAACTCCGAGTATCGGGATCTTACCCGCGAAAGTCTCGATAATTTCACAAGACATGCCGGCTTCTTTAGGCGTGCAGGGTCCAGGAGAAATCACCAAATAATCCGGTTTTAGTTTTTTAATTGTCGCGATGCTGATTTTATCATTACGCGCGACTTTGACTTTTTGCTCAAGCTCGCCAAAATACTGCACTAAATTATAAGTAAAAGAATCATAATTATCAATTAACAAAATCATAATAACCCCTTTTGCGCGATTTCAATTGATTTGATCAATGCTCGGGCTTTGTTCACTGTTTCCTGATATTCTTTTTCCGGAATAGAATCAGCGACAATCCCCGCTCCAGCCTGCACATAAGCTGTTTTATTTTTTAAAACAATTGTCCGAATCGTAATACAAGTATCCAGATTACCGGAAAAGCTGAAATAACCAATACAGCCGGCATACGGCCCGCGCCGTACATTTTCCAGCTGATCAATAATTTCCATTGCTCTGATTTTCGGCGCGCCGCTGACAGTTCCCGCGGGAAAAGTCGCGCTCAGCAGATTAAAACCATCTTTATCTTTTCTCAGCGTGCCCTGCACATCGCTGACAATATGCATAACATGCGAATATTTTTCAATGGCCATCAATTCCGTAACATTAACACTCGCGTATTTACATACCCTGCCCAAATCATTGCGGCCTAAATCAACCAGCATAATATGCTCAGCGATTTCTTTGGGATCGTGAAGCAGTTCCGCGGCTAAAGCAAGATCTTCCTGCTCGTTTTTACCGCGTTTTCGCGTGCCGGCAATTGGTCTGACTTCGGCAATATTATTTTCACAGCGAACCATGATCTCCGGAGATGAGCCGATTAATTTCATATCATCAAACTTTAGATAATACATATACGGCGAAGGATTAACAATCCGCAATGAACGGTAAATATCAAAACTCGGCACATCCACATTAACGCTGAAGCGCTGGGAAAGCACGGTTTGAATTATGTCACCGGCATTAATATATTCCTTGGCTTTTTCCACAGCGGCTTTAAATTCTTTTTTTGTGGTATTGGAATTAACCGCGAACAGCTGTTTGCTGGCTTTTGGTTTAGGGATTTTTAATGGTTTCTGCAAAGTTTTGGCCAAAGCATCAATTTTCGCCAAAGATTCAGTGTATATTGCTTCCAGCTGTTTATCTGAGCGCGCGGCTGAGCTGTTTTCAATATGCGCATTGGAAACAATCTTGATTTTATGCCGAACATGATCAAAAATTAAAATCGTATCTGTGAGAATAAATACCGCGTCATAAAGATTCAAGTCGTCCGGGTTTTTATCCGGGATATTCTCATAAAACCGCACTGTATCATAGCTCATGTATCCAACCAAGCCGCCGCAAAACCGCGGCAGACCTTCTACATTCACAAATTTATACTGTTTGATTATTTTTTTGATTTCAGCAAGCGGGCCGTCAGGATTCCGGATTTCAGTTTTCGCGAATCCCTTGTCGGTTTTTTTTAGGATTTCGACATTCAAACCTTGGCTTCTTAAAATCAGAGATGGATTATTGCCTAAAAAAGAATAGCGGGCGATTTTTTCTCCGCCTTCGACTGATTCCAGCAAATAAGCATATTTACTGGTATCGATTTTCATAAACGCTGATACCGGAGTTTCCAGATCAGCGAGTAATTCCCGATAAACCGGGATTACATTGCCTTTTTTACTTAGTTTTTTAAATTGTTCTAAATTTGGATAGTACATATAGCTTTTTCACCTTTTTAATTTATATTCTGTCTTAAAATTGTAAGGCTGCCCGCTATAATTTGACTAATTATTTAAACCATGCGGGTAAAAAAACAGGAACGCTCTCCAGTATGACAAGCAACTCCAATTTGCCTTACTTCCAGCAATAAAGTGTCTTTATCGCAATCATAATACATTTTCTTTATAATCTGAAAATGTCCGGAAGTATCACCTTTTAGCCATAAACAGTTTCTCGAGCGTGACCAATATGTGGCCAGACCGGTAGACAGAGTTTCCTTCAATGACTGCTTGTTCATATAAGCAACCATCAGAATATCCTTTTTCTTATAATCCTGGACAATTGCCGGAATCAGCTGTTTCTCATCAAACTTTAAATCATTAATTGATTTTAAATTTTTTAATTTTAATGGTTTTAATTCTGGTCTTTTAACTTCCCGCACAATTAATCGCCTCCTTAAGATCGATCTTCTCTTCATATAGGGCTTTGCCTATAATCGTTCCATATAAATTCGCGTAGTCCAATGACAATTTTTTTAAAGTTTTAATATCCTCAATACAGGAAATCCCTCCGGCAGAAATAATATTCATCTGACATGATGTTAACACCTGCTTAAGCAATTCAATGTTCGGGCCCTGTAAAGTGCCGTCACTGGATACGTCAGTGATTACCGCGGTTTTAACTCCCTGTTTTTCAATCTGCCGCAATGCCTGGAGAACTGTTAAATCTGTCTGTCCGGTCCAGCCTTTATCCAAGACCACTCCGGCCTTGCTGTCAATACTCACAATCACTTTTGAGCGGGTAGCAGAGTCAAGTTTTATTAAAAATGTATCATCTTCAAATGCTTTGGTACTGATAATTACTTTATGCACCCCCATAGCCAGAACATTTTTTATCGCCGCTTCAGTGCGCAATCCGCCGCCTAAATGGACTTTTAAACCAATCTGCTTAATGATTTTCTCAATTACATCCATGTTTTTTGATTCGCCATAAAAGGCTCCGTCTAAATCAATAATATGCAGAATCTCCGCGCCCTGCTCTTTCCATTTCTCGGCAAAACCTAACGGATCAGTTGAATAAATTGTCTGCTTATTGTACAAGCCGCGAAACAAGCGAACTACATTGCCTTGTCTTATGTCGATTGCTGGTGTAATTATCATTAATCAATTATCCCCTTGGTTGAAGGCACACCTTTACGTCTTAAATCAATTTGCGTGGCCTGATCAATTGCTTTGCCCATTGCTTTAAACAAGGCTTCTAAAACATGATGCAGATCGCCTTCTCCGGATTTAATAATATAAACCAGGCTAATGCCGCTATGCTGAAGAAATGATTCTAAAAACTCTTCAGCATGTTTAAAGGTAAAATCAGTATTGTCAAAACGATCATTTTCAAGTTTACTCGCTATGGCGTTATATACATGATCTTTTTCAATATTAACCCCATGCAAACTTGGCCTACCGCTAATATCAATCACTGCTTCTACCGCCACTTTATCCATGGCCACTGTAAAACAGCCGTAACGATTAATCCCCTCTTTTTCCGCCAATGCCTGTTTAAAAGTTTTGCCCAAAGCAATACCAATATCTTCGATAATATGATGTGGCAAATCACCTTTAGCATCAAGGGTTAAATCAAATAAACCATGAAAACAGAATAAAGTCAGTAAATGGTTTAAGGGTTCAAAACCAGTCTGAATTTTGGTTATACCGCTGCCGTCAATATTAAATGACCCATTAATATCAACTTCATTAGTTTTTCTTTTAATTAAAGCTGTTCTGTTTCCATTTTCCTGTGTCATAATTATTCCGCTCCCTAAAATTATTCAAACCTGGCTTTTAATGACGCTACATGTTTTTTCATGCCCTCAAGTGTCGCGATCTGTTCAATTGCCGGAGCCACTTTTTCCAGAGCTTTTTTCGTATAGCTGATTACATGCGTGCTTTTCATAAAATCATTTAATCCCAGACCTGAGAAAAATCTGGCTGTTCCGGATGTAGGCAATACATGACTTGGTCCGGAAATATAATCACCCACCACCACCGGAGAATAAGAGCCGATAAATACTGCTCCGGCATTTTTAATTTTCTTCAACAGCTTATTCGGCTGCTTGACCATTATCTCCAGATGCTCTGGCGCGATTTTATTAGCAGCATCAACTGCTTCCTCCAGATTATTAACCATAATTATATAGCCATTAGCCACTTCTTTGCGCACAATATTAGCCAGAGATTTCGAAGTTGTAATCAAAATGCCAATGCCCAAACGATGTTCAGCCTGCGCGTAAAGATCAGCAATTACATGCGCCGGATTAGCAAAATTATTGGCAATAATCACCACTTCACTCGGACCAGCGAGCATATCAATCGCGCAATAACCAAAAACCTGTCTTTTTGCTTCCGTAACATAATCATTACCCGGGCCGACAATCTTATCTACCTTAGGCACGGTTTTTGTGCCAAAAGCCATGGCTCCGATCGCCTGAGCGCCGCCAAGTTTAAACACCGCGTTTACTTTTAGCATATTCGCCACTGCCAAAATATAGGGATTAACATTGCCTTCGGCATTCGGCGGCGTGGCGATGTATATTTCACTAACTCCCGCGATTTTCGCCGGCAATACACTCATATACACTGATGAAACCAAAGGCGCGGTTCCGCTGGGCACATAGATACCGACTTTCTCAATCGGATTGTATATTTCGCCCAGAGTTATGCCTTCATCGCCTTTTATTTTCCAGGATTTTTTTACCTGCTTTTTATAAAAGCTGGTCACATTATTGATTGCCACTTTTAAATTAGCAATAAACGTCGCGTCAATATTCTGATAAGCTCCGCTAGTCTCAGACTCACTGACTCTTATTTGTTTTTGGCTAAGAGTTGCTCCATCAAGTTTTTTCGTATACCTAATTAAAGCATCATCACCTTCAGCCGCCACATCAGCCAAAATTTTTTCCACTGTTTTCTTAACTCTTACCTTGCGGCAATTTAGGCGGCTATAAATTTTTTCTAATGTTTTTCCGGAAAATCTGACTACTTTCATCTAACACCTCGATAATTTATTATTTAATAAATTTTTCTACAATTTTCAAAGCCTGGTCCATGGCTAAGCGTAAAGACGCGGTATCTTTAGCTCCGGCTTGGGCAAGATCTTTTTTCCCGCCGCCGCTTCCTTGGGCAATTGCTGATATTTCTTTGATGATCGCCGCGGCATCAATGCCCTTATTAACCAATTCTCCGCTGACTCCGACTAATAACATCGGCTTACTGCCCGCGGTTGAGGCTAAAACACTGATCATTAAATCAGCTTTGGTTTTAAAACTATCATTCATTTTCCGCAGCGCGTTTACATCAAAGTTATCAAACTGCTTAACAATCACAGACACATTATTTATTTTCACAGCCGCGTTTAAAAGCAGATTGGCCTCACTTGCCAATAAGCCCATTTTTAATCCCGATATTTCTTTTTCCAGTTGTTTTAAATGCTTGATTGTTTTTTCCGCGGCTTCCGGTATTTTATCAGCTTCGGTTTTAAATACCTCGCTGATCTGCTCCAGCAGTTTCTCTTGATTTTTAATCAAATCAAAAGCTGCCCGCGATGTCACTGCTTCAATTCTCCGGATTCCCTGAGCAACTGAGCTTTCGGAAATAATTTTAAATAATCCAATTTGACCAGTTGCCTGAACATGAGTACCGCCGCAAAACTCTTTGCCCTTAGGTAAGCCTAAGACCGAAACAACTCTGACTGTGTCACCGTATTTATCCCCAAAAAATGCCAATGCTCCCGAAGTTTTAGCCTGCTCAATGCTCATTACTTCAGTCTGCACTGTTAAATTTTCCCAAATCAGTTCATTAACCAAATTTTCCAACTTATCAATGGTTTCAGGCTTTAAAGCTTTTAAATGCGTAAAATCAAACCGCAGTTTTTCGCTGGAAACCGCTGATCCGGATTGTTCAATATGCTCGCCCAAAATCTGCCTTAAACCATACTGCAGCAAATGAGTTGCTGTATGATTTCTGGCAGTGGCGCAGCGTTCCTGGGTCATTATTTCCGCGATAACCAGATCATTTATTTTAATACAGCCATTACTCACCCGGCCTCTGTGCAAAATCGCGTTATTTACTTTTTTGGTTTCAACAACATCGATAAAACCATTATTAAACAGAATTTTCCCTTTATCCGCTGCCTGACCGCCGGATTCAACATAAAACGGAGTTTTATCCAAAATCAGATCAATGTAATTTTCATTATCCTTGCTGTCAATCCGCGGTTTAAGCGTTTCATTCTGGATAATCGCGATTACTTTAGCCTGAGTCTTTAATTGCTCATAGCCTGTAAACTCGCTGCTTAAGTCCTTGATCAAAGGCCCAATGCTTTTTGTAAATATTTCCGTGGAAATCTGAGTGCCGCAGCGTGAACGCTCCCGCTGCTCATCCATTAATTTCTCAAAATCTTCATCCCCGATTTTTAAACCGTATTTTAAGGCATTTTCCTTGCTGACTTCCAATGGAACGCCATAAGTATCATATTGATTAAAGGCAATCTGGGCAGCTGTAATTTCTGACTGCGGATTTTTTGCCTGATTTTTAAACTGCAATTCATTATCTTCACAGCGTTCATCGAGAATTTTCCAAAACATTTCTTCTTCTTTTTGAATTATCCCGGCAATCGTCTGCTGTTTTCTTTTAATTTCCGGATACTGCTGTTCCATTACAATTCCAATAGTATTAACCAAAGCATAACACAACGGGCCTTGAATCCCCACTGCTTTAAAATTCATAATCGAGCGGCGAATCAGTTTTCTGATCACATAGCCCCGGGTTTCATTAGACGGCACCACGCCGTCAGCAATCGCGAAACCTGCTGCCCGGATATGATCGGCAATTGCTTTGGCTTTGCTGCTGCGCCACTCTTTACTTGGGACAATATTTTTCCGTTTCAGCTGTTCATTTATCACCGCTAGAATCGGAGCAAATAAATCCGTGCTGTAATTTTCCCGCACATTCTGAACAACACTGGTAATTCTTTCTAAACCCATGCCCGTGTCAATATTCTTGCTGGGCAAAGGCAGTAAACTGCCATCACTTTGCCGGTCAAATTGAGTAAACACTAAATTCCAGATTTCGGAAAAGCGTTTACAGTCACAAGCCGGAGAACATTTCGGATCATCACAGCCATATTCAATGCCCCAATCATAAAATATTTCCGAGCAGGGTCCGCATGGCCCGTTTGGCCCGTCTTTCGGCGCGTTTGCCGGCCAAAAGTTATCCTTATCTCCCAGCTTAACTATTCTGTTTGGGTCAATCCCAATCTGGTTTATCCAGATCGCGTAAGCCTCAGCATCGCTATGATGCACTGATACCCATAATTTATCAATTGGCAGTTTTAATTCTAGGGTAATAAACTCCCAAGCCCATAAAATCGCTTCCGGCTTAAAATAATCACCAAAAGAAAAATTACCGAGCATTTCAAAAAAAGTATGATGGGTCGGACTGATACCCACATTTACCAAATCAGCTGTACGCATGCATTTCTGCGAACTAGCTGCTCGGCGAAAATCAGTGATATTGCCCATAAACTGCTGCTTAAACTGATTCATCCCCGCGGAAGTAAACAAAACGCTGGGATCATCAGTGGGAACCAATGTATCACTGCTGATAACTTTGTGCCCTTTAGACTTAAAAAAATCCAGAAATTTCTGTCTTACTTCATTGCTCGTCATTATTAATTAATCCTTTAACTATATTTATTATAATTGCTGAACTAAATCCTTTGCGCTCTAAAAAACCAATTAAGCGCTGTTTTGCTGTCTGCGCGGATAATTGTTTTAGTTTTTCGTATTTTCGCTTTGCCAGTTCCTGAGCTGTCTCAAAATCAGAATCATTACCCAGCAGCCCAAAAGCCTGTTCAATAATATCAGAATCAATGCCTTTTTGCCTTAACTCATAAGTTATAAGTCTTTTACTGCGCGGCTTTAACTGCCGGCGATTAATGATCCAGGATCGCGCAAAGGCCAAATCATCAAGATACCCTAAATCTGATAAAAAATCAAGTACTTCTCTGATAATCAAACTAGAAAAGTTTTTTTGCTTTAAACGGTTTTCCATTTCTTTTTTACTGCGGATCCGGAATTTAAGCAAGCGAAAAGCACTGATTTTTGCTTTTTCAAGTTCTGTTTGCATAATTAGCCTACATACTTTAACCACAATAAACATGGATTATTTTTATAACACCAGTCGCGGCAATCGCTAAACTTATTCCTGAAGCATCATATAGCCGCGATTTGTTTTAACCAGGGCATTGCCAGTCAGATTAGAAATTGTTCGCTTAAAATCTTCAGCAGTAATAATTTTCTCAGTATTAATCTGGGTAATAATATCATTTAGTTTAAGTCCCGCGCGTTCAGCTTGTGTGCCGGAATCTATTTGCGTGACAATTACCCCCTGAGTACTTTCCAAATTAAATCTTTGGGCAAAATCATTATCAATTTGACTAACTTTTATCCCCCTCCAGGCTTTATCCGGCATATCAGTAATTGTTGCCTGCGGGATATCTGACTCGCGAGTTTTTTCAATTTTATTTTTTACATCCGGCTGTTGGCTCTGCTGCGGAGGCAAACTAGTGGTAATCACTAATTCCTGCAAAGTCGGAACTTTGCCCATCTTAACTTTTAACGTTCGCGGCAAGCCATTGCGAATGATTTTAAGTTTTATTTCATCGCCGGCTTGAGTTTTGGCAACCTCTCTTAATAAATCTAAAGTAGTGTTAATCGGCTTATTATTAAATTTAATAATAATATCTTCCACTTGCAAACCAGCTTTGTCCGCGGTGCTATTTTCAAAAATCCGGATAATCAAAACCCCATCCGGTTTGTTCATCTTAAAATAATCAGCTAAAACTGAATTTAATTCCTGAACTTCTATTCCCAGCCAGCCATAAAGCACTTCCTCGCCTTTTAATAATTTGTTTAATATTATCTTGGCATCATTGATCGGGATAGCAAAACCAATGCCGTCAGAGCCGCCATTAGAACTAAAAATTGCCACATTAATCCCAACAACCTGACCTCTAATATTGAGCAAAGGCCCTCCGGAATTACCAGGATTAATTGAAGCGTCAGTCTGGATTAAATCCAGATAAGCTCTAGCGCGGGAAGCTGTGGTTGGCAATGCCCGATGCAAAGCACTGATTACGCCAAAAGTAACTGTTGGTTTGGGATTCTGCACGGCAAAGCCAAAAGGATTGCCCACAGCGATTGCCCATTGACCGCTGCGCACTAGATCAGAATCACCTAATTCAGCAAACAGTAAATCATCAGCCTCAATTTTAATAATTGCCAGATCAGAACGATAATCCGAGCCTTTGAGCACAGCATTAAATTTTCTGCCATCAGATAAAGTCACGGTTATGATCTCAGCGCCACTGATAACATGTTCATTAGTCAGAATATAACCGCGCTGATCAATAATTACCCCGGAACCCAGACCTAACTGAATGCGTTCCCGGTTGGGAGTTTGGCCATAAAAGAATTCCTGAAAAAAACCCTCAAACAAATCATCCTGCGAACCGCGCATATAAGAACTCACCCGCGATGTTTTCTGCGTGCTGATGCTGACCACAGTCTTACCTGATTGCTCAGCCACCGCGGTAATTGTTTGCTCAAGCTCTAAAACAGAATTCGGCAGATTAATCGCCGCGGCTTGGTTTGGAAAAAATCCCCAAACAGCCAAACAAGCGACTAAATTAACAATTAGATTTAATTTTAATATCCGCATTTTAATTTTGATTACCTGTTATTCTTTTATACGCGCTGCTGCTTTTATTTTTTTCTCAAGCTCATTACAGATTTTTTTATTTTCCCGCAATGTTTCTTTGGCTTTTTCTTTTCCTTGTCCAAGTTTTTCCTCGCCATAAGTAAACCAGGAACCAGCCTTTAAAACAAATCCGTCTTTAATTGCCAGATCAAGAATATTTGATTCCCGGGAAATGCCCTCAGAATGCATTATATCAAATTCCGCTTGTCTAAACGGCGCGGCCACTTTATTTTTAACCACTTTTACTCTTACTCTTGAACCAATCACTTCTTCCTGGTTTTTTAAAGTCTCTATTTTTCTTATATCCAAACGCACAGAAGCATAGAATTTCAAGGCTTTGCCCCCGGTTGTTGTTTCCGGGTTGCCGAACATTACTCCGATTTTCATTCTGATCTGATTGATAAATACCACGCAGGTTTTTGATTTGGAAATCGCGCCAGTTAATTTACGCAAAGCCTGAGACATTAATCTGGCGTGCAATCCCATATGCGAATCACCCATATCGCCTTCAATTTCCGCTTTGGGAGTCAAGGCCGCTACAGAATCAATAATAATAATATCCACGGCATTACTTCGAACCAATGTTTCCGCTATTTCTAAAGCCTGTTCCCCGGTATCTGGCTGAGAAATCAGTAATTCATCGAGATTTAAACCGATTTTTTTAGCGTATGTTGGATCAAATGCGTGTTCAGCATCAATAAAAGCAGCAACTCCCCCCAGTTTCTGCGCCTGGGCAGCTGTGCTCAAACATAATGTAGTTTTTCCGCTGGCTTCCGGACCATAAATTTCAATTACTCTTCCCCGGGGAAAACCATTAACTCCCAAGGCCAAATCAAGCGCTAACGCGCCAGTAGGAATTGCCTCTACATCCAGTTTTGAGTCCTGGCCAAGCTTCATAATTGAACCTTTGCCAAATTGCTTTTCAATATGACTTAAAGCCAAATCCAGAGCTTTTAATTTTTCGGCTGAAGGCTGCATCTTCACATCTTTTACCTCATTCACTTCATTTATTTCAAGAGTTTCTTTGGTGCTCTTTTTCATTCTTGCCTCCGCAAATAAACAATCGTTTAAAAATATCTCTATTTATTTTGTTGAATTATTTTGATAATTCAACATACTTCATCCGCAGCTGAAACAACATCTGTTCAAGCATCTGCTTTTCCTGATCATTCAGATTGCCTTTGGTTTTTTCCTCAACCATACCCAGAGTATCAATTAAATACTTAGCCTGGGGTAAAGATGGTTCTTTTTTATTGCTAATCGGATTTTCAATTTCCCCTAGACCCATTAAAGCCTGCATGCCTAGGCTGGAAATAAACAAATTAAAATCAACTGGCGGCATTTCATGCTCATGATCATTTGCATCAGCATCTTCCGGCTGTTGTTGCGAATCCTGAATTGGGTTTACCGGCTCCGGCGTTTCTTTAGTTTTTTCAACATTAACTTTATCTTTCCAACTTTCATCAACTTTTTTTTCTGTCATTACAAACTCCTTCCCCTATTTTAAATTATTCAATAACATTTTATTGGATTATTATTCCGGCATAGCCGACTACACTTGTTTGATCATGAGTAACATCACCGCTAGTTCGATAATCTATAAGCGTTGCTGTTTTAGCTCGCATTTTTTTACAGGCAAACAAAGCAATTGCCGCGGGCCCAAAACCGCACATTGATATATTTTCCTCAGTAACTTTGGCAAACATTTCCTCAGGATCAAGGTTGATAATTGATTGAATAACTTTTTTATCTTTTGCTTTAACCTGTTGCACCGATTCGTAATGCGTTAAATCTGAACTAATCACAATTAGTACTGGTTTGGCAAATTGTTCGATCGACAAAGCCAGGCTATTGCCGACTGCTTCAAACCGGCTGAGCATAAAATCAGAAACAATCATCGGCACAATCGACAGATTATTATTTAAATACTTTAAAAACGGCAATTGCACTTCAACCGCATGCTCATTAATATGCGGACTTTCATCTTCCACAATCAGCGGAGAATTGGCAAGCATTAAGCCAGCCAGCTTTTCGCAAATCTTTACCGAGCCTAAGGGAGTCTCCCATACACCGCTTTGGACAATACTGTAAGGCTGGCCCAAACCAGTATGATTAGGCGCAAGCACAATAACCGTATCCGGAATATTTACATAAGAAACTGTTTTACCCGCCACAGCTCCGGAATAAAAATATCCGGCATGCGGCAGCATGATTACCATTGCCGGCTGTTTGGCTGCGGT
>JAHITE010000097.1 GCA_018817585.1 Candidatus Omnitrophota bacterium | reverse complement strand
TTAATCCCAAAGTCAGACCCGATGAAAGGATTGATGTATTCAGTTTAAGTAACTGCACGAATAGAACCACTCCGAACAATCCATAAACAATCGAAGGCACTCCGGATAAATTACGGATCGACATCCTGATCAGTCTGGTTATTTTGCCTTTTTTGGCATATTCATGCAGATAAATAGCACAACCCATTCCCAAGGGAATGGATAAAATCGCGGTAATCAAAGTAACCAAAAACGTGCCTACTATTGCCGGAAATATTCCGCCTTCCGTCATTCCCTTTTTCGGCATGGCGCTTAAAAATTCCCAGCTGATGCTTCCCGCTCCTTTTGTAAATATATCAAATAGGATTATAAGCAAGGCAGCGATAACAAAACATACGCACGCTCTTAATATCAAGAACCCTAAGAATTGTTCAGCCTTACGATCTTTCATCTATTCACCTTTTCATACTTATGTAAAATAATATCTGATGTTAAATTAACTAAAAAAGTAATGATAAATAAAACTAAACCCAAGGCAAACAAAGCATAATAATGAGTTGTATTATAAGCCACTTCTCCTAATTCAATGGCAATCGATGAGGTCAAGGTGCGCACTGGCCCTAAAAAACTTTCCGGCATTGCCGGAGCGCAACCCGTGGCCATAAGTACTGTCATGGTTTCTCCAATAGCCCGCCCCATTCCCAGCATACAAGCAGCAATAATCCCCGACAACCCAGCAGGAATTTTAACTTTTATAATTGTCTGCCATTTAGTCGCGCCTAAAGCTAAAGATGCCTGATTGTAAGAATCCGGAATATTAGTTAAAGTATCTTCCGAGATACTGATAATCGTCGGTAAAGCCATAACCGCTAAAAGTATCGAACCATTTAAAGCGTTTAAGCCATTATGTGTCCCAAAAACTTTGGCAATAAATGGCC
Organism: Candidatus Omnitrophota bacterium; assembly: GCA_018817585.1. GTDB lineage: Bacteria > Omnitrophota > Gorgyraeia > B26-G9 > B26-G9 > JAHITE01. Next base: position 70,236 of record JAHITE010000097.1, on the reverse strand, counting down.
CGACTAAAACAATTCCCAAGAATCCGATTACAACCGAAGGAATTCCAGCGAGAATCTCAATTATTGGTTTTGTTATTTCGCGAACCCGCGGACTGGCGACATCTGACAAATAAGCCGCTGTGCCGACTCCCAAAGGAATCGCAATAAATAAAGCCCCTAATGTGACCATAAACGTACTGGCCAACATCGGCAATATACCATAAGAATTCTTAACATAAGCCGTGGGATTCCACTGAATGCCAAATAAGAATTCCTTTAAATTAACTTCTTTAAAAGCCGGGATTGAGGTAAAAATCAGCAAAGCAAATATACCCAGCAATACAATCACGGATATTATCCCATTAAAAAAGAAAAAACCATGGATAAGCTTTTCTTTAAGCCTGCGGCTTATCCATGTTTTTTTTCTGTATTTCACGTTAAAAGACAACATATTTTATAATCCGATTTTAGAATTCAACTCTTTATATTCTTTAGGTATTGGGAAAAACCCTTCTTCTTCGACTATCTTCTGCCCTTCTGCGCTTACTTCAAATGCCAGAAAATCTTTTACCGCGCCTTTAGGCGTGCCATTAACATATTGATGTAAAGGACGGGAAATCGGATAAACTCCGGTTTTCACATCATCCGAATCAAGCGGACTGGCATAAATTCCTCCTGCTCGAGCCGCGACTTTTAAAACAGTTAAACCTGTTGACTGCTTAACATACCCCACCCCGACATAACCGATTCCAGAGCGATCCTGTTTTATTGCCTCAACGATCTGCGCATTTCCATTCATCTGATTCATCTTCTGCGAATAATCACCTTTTAAAACTGTTTCCATAAAGAATCCATATGTTCCGGAATTTGACTGACGGCCGTACAGAGTTATCGCCATATCCTCGCCTCCGACATCTTTCCAGTTAGTCACTTCTCCCCGAAAAATTTTGCCGATTTCATCTGTAGTCAATTGTTTTATCGGATTATTTCCATTTGTAATCACACTCAAACCGTCAACCGCGACAACCACTCGATTTACTTGGACTCCATTATCTATTGCCTGAGCAACTTCTTTTGCCTTCATTAACCTTGAGGCATTGGCAATATCACACTTTTTATTGATCAAAGCCGCGACCCCGGTTCCTGATCCGCCGCCAGTAACCGCAATATAGCTGCCGGGATATTCTTCCATATAAACTTCGGCCAAACGCTGCACTAAGTTAATCAAAGTATCTGAACCTTTTATCTGGATCATGTCTTCCGCGAAAGCCGGACTTGTCATAAAAATCAAGCAGATAATCAATCCTATCAGGCCTATTCTAATTTTTCTCATTTTATTACCTCCATAGTTTTAAGTTTACTTTGTTAATGTTACATTTGTGTTACAAAACAGTGCCAGAACTGTTATTTTAGAACTTAAACAACAGATCCACCTGGACTAAATCCTGCTCTTTCTTGGAAGCAGCAATGTCAGTTTCTGTTTTATAATAATCTAACCCAAGAATTACATTTTTTGCCAAAGCATAGTTAAAAATAAATTCATAGCCTTTAGCATCAGTTATCCCGCCCAAGAAGTCAGAATCCGGCAAAAAGTCGACCCAAGCGTCTTTTTCCAGTTTACGATAAAGCAGCTTTGCCTGCCAAGTACTTGGATCCTTGACTTTCTTATCGCCAAACTTAATTCCCGCTAAATAACCTACATTATTTTCATCCGGATCTGCGTTTTTCGTATAATCGCCAAACAGGCCGACATAATTAATTATTTCATCAACCTCAGCATCTTCTTGTAAATTAACCCCTAATTCCGCGGTAAAACCTAATGAATCATAATCATACTTAAATGAGGCTGGACTTGTGCTGGTAGTGTTTGTACCGCCGCCATCAAGAATATTAGAATACGGCAGACCTTCTACTGAATTAAAAGCGTAATAGTTAACTGATGTTTTTAAAGTAACTGAATCAGAAACTTCCCACTTAAAACCAGGCTGGATCGTAAACATTGAAGGTTCTGCTCCGGAACTCATCTCATCTATAATAAAATAACCTGTATTTAAAAAGACTTCTGTATTGGAATCAATCGGCAGAGAACCTTTGACAAAAACACCTTCCGGGTTTATATCTCCGTCCCAAAGCAGGTCTGAAACAAGCCATAAAGTATCTTTTAACAGGATCTTACCGCCAAGGATATCTATATTATTATTCAATGCATATGTGGCATAAGCATAATCAAGATTGATTCCTTTTGTAGAGAAATTGTCCTGGAATGTCTGATTGGTCGAACGCGGATCAGTGCCCCCTGAAGCCAGACCGAAGTTGACTTTGAATCCTTTGGTTACTTTGGCTTCTGAACCAAGACGAAAACGCATTCTTGTTCTTTCTCTTTTAGCTGTTGTGGTAGTTGCTCCGGTTGTGGTGTCTTTCTCTTCACTCTGATACCTCAAACGCAGATCACCTTTAAAAGTCATGGTCTGAATCCAGGAAGGCAGAGTCCCGGATTTACCTTCAGCGATTTCTTTAGCCACCGCGGTTTTTGTCTCATCCAATAGGATCTGCGCTTCCACCGGAGTAAGCACATCTTTTTCCACTAATTTGTCAACCAGCAGATCAACTTCTCCAGCAAACGATTTTGCCCCAAAAGGCACTATGAACATAATTCCTACAATCATTAAACACAACATTTTTTTCATCTTTAAAACCTCCTTTGATTAATTACTGCATACTTTCCGGAAACGATGTATATTTATTTGAGTTTTCAACGCTGCTTAATACATTTTTTAAGGTACTAAGCTGTGAACGCAAAAAACTGGTCATATAATCTTGCTGCAATTTATTCAGTTTTTTAACGTCACTACCTGGTTGCGCATGAAAAGTCTGAGCAAAAATTAAATAACCCATGTTTAAATCCATTCTTCACCTCCTTTCGAATCTTTCACTTTCAAGATAAAGGATACAATACAGTTGTGAAGAATGTGTTACAAACAAGTAAAGTCTTGGAAAATTGCGAAAAAGAATATAAACCGGGATTTAAGCTCTGGGGATGGTAAAACTAAAAGTAGAACCCTTACGCTCTACACTTTCAACAAATACTTCGCCGCCATGTGACTGGATAATATGCTTGACAATCGAAAGACCTAAACCAGTGCCTCCCAATTCACGCGAACGGGCTTTATCCACCCGATAAAATCGTTCAAAAAGTCGCGGCAGGTCTTTATTGGGTATTCCGATACCAGTATCCATAATATCGACTTTAATAAAACTTCCTATTTCCTGGGCAGAAATAATAATTTCTCCATCAGGAATATTATATTTTATCGCGTTTTCCACAAGATTCAATAAAACCTGTTTTATCCTGGTTTCATCAGCTAAAACATTGGGAATATTAACCGGAATATTTATTTTAGCAATAATTGATTTGTCCTTCAACTGGACTTTTAAACTGGCAATGACTTTTTCAACTATCTCCGCTATCTTACATGATTTTTTTTCCATGATCAGTTTTCCCGACTCGATTTTAGAAAGATTCAACAGATCATCTATTAGGCAAGCTAAGCGGTCAGAATCAGCGAGAATAATTTTTAAAAAATCCCGGGCATTTTCTTGATCTTCCATTGCCCCGGACAATAATGTCTCAGCAAAACCTTTAATACTTGATATCGGAGTCCTCAGTTCATGTGATACATTCGCCACAAATTCCTGACGGATTTTTTCCAGCCCCCTTAAAGCAGTAACATCATGAAACACGAGAACCGCTCCCTCAGTTTGTTTGTCTTTTTCAATGCGCGTAGCATGTACCAGTAATACCTTTTCTTCAGGTAAAAGAGTCGAGATCTCTTTTGCGATCAGCGCTGATTCAGGTTCCAATACATTCTCGACTATTTCCTGTATCTGCAGATTACGGATCACCTCTATCGGTTTTTTCCCTATTGGGTTTTCCTTTACTTTCAAAACATTCTTAAGCGCTTGATTCATCAGCAAAACTGCACCTTCAGTATCAACAATCATAACTCCTTCAAACATGCTTAAAAAAACAGCTTCTAAGCGTGACTTACTCTGGCTGACTTCTTCGATCTTTGTTTCGATCTGTTCGGACATATAATTAAAAGCATTTGCCAAATCACCTATTTCATCATTTGAATAAATCAATATTTTTCTAGCAAAGTTACCCTGCGCGATATCTTTTGCTGCCCAAGAGATTTCCTTGATCGGACGGGAAATAAAAATAGATGCCAGATAACTTACTAAGCCGGCAAGCAGAAAAGCCGCTAATAAAGCAATCTCCAGAGTCAGCGTCAGGTTATTCAATAATTCATCTATTTCTGATAAAGGAATCGACAACCGGACAATACCCTGAGAATTGTTTTTTTTGAATAAAACAGCTGTATAAAGAAAATCTTTTTTAACTGTCGTGCTGAATCTTCGGCTTTGCCCTATACCTGATTGCATAGCCTGCTGAACTTCCGGACGATAAAGGTGATTTTCCACTTTTGATAACTCATCCAGATCAAACTCTGAGTCGCCAAACACAGTACCATCTAAGGCAATAAATGTTGTTCTTAGGTCTAAATCATGTCCGATCTTATCCGCGATCGGGTCTAACACATAAGAAGTTATATTTGTTATCGGCACATCTTCTATATATGTTTTAACTAATTCTAACTGCTTTTTAACATTTGTTTTTATTCTTTTATAAGTATAATCTTTAAGGTTATTACTCAGATAAATAAAAAGCCCGAGTAATATAAACCCGCTGATAATTATAAAAATTGTCGTGATTTTATGTTGAATTTTTATCTTCAAACCTGATCTTCCTCGCTGAATTTATAGCCAATGCCTCTTACTGTATTAATCAACTTACCGCTTTTGCCTAATTTTTCTCTCAGCCGTTTTATATGAGTATCTATCGTCCTGGTAGTAACATCTGAATCCATATCCCAAACATCTTTCAGCAATCTGTCTCTTGACTGAACCCTACCTTGCCTTTTGATTAATGTCACTAGGAGGTTAAATTCGATCTGAGTCAGGATAACTTCCTTTTCATCGATTTTTACTTGATGCCTGGCAATATCTATACTTATATTAGACGAACTTATTATTTCATTTTCTTCAGTATTTTCCTTTGCTTTACCGCGTTTTAATATTGCCTTTACCCTCAAGATCAATTCTCTCGGGCTAAAAGGCTTAACCACATAATCATCCGATCCCAGCTCAAAACCCACAACCTTATCTACTTCTTCGCCTTTTGCCGTGACCATTATTATCGGAATGTTTGCTAATTTATTATCCTGCCGGATTTGCCTGCAGGTTTCAAAACCATCTATTTTAGGCAGCATAATATCCAAAATCACCAAATCATAGGACTGATGGGCTAAAACCGCTAAAGCATCTTCTCCGGTTATGCTTACATTGCAGTCAAAACCAGCTTTTTCCAAGTTATATTTAACAAGCTTAGAAATATGCTTATCATCTTCCACCACTAGAATTTTTTGTTTTGTCACTTTTTCTCCTTATTTATATTTAAAAACTGGACTATAGAGTTATTTTTAAAAAAATTAAATCCTAGAACAGCTTCTGGCAACAACAAGATTGATCCCTTTTAAGCCCAGGAAATTTCTGACAATAATATCACCCGCGCAAACACTTTTTCTTATCTTTAGTTTTTTTATCTCTTTCATGGCTTTAAATATATCGCTTTTTGGAATAGGCGCGTTAGTTTTTACAGGGATCATCCTTAAATTAAGTCCTTTGCCGCAAACAGTAGAGGTCAGCATTCTGCAAGGATGTTCAATTTCAGAAACCGCGTAAGCTTTTCCTTTAGAACAAATATTCCCGCTAATTTCTTTCACTTTCTCATGTTGTATCTTTACTAAAAGAATACAGCCTTTTGGGCACTCTATACAGGTTAGTGTTTTGTTCATTTTTTACCTCGTTTGAGATATTCCGCGGCGGACTGCCCGGCCTTTTCACTATCTGAAGAAACAGAATCAACAATATCATAAACTTTATAAGAATTTCCGCAGACAAATAATCCTTTAATAGATGTTTTATTAAGGCCTTTATATACAGGGGTATTTGTATTCTTGTCTATTTTAACACCAGCCATTTCTATTAACTCATTCTCCGGGATAAGCCCCACAGAAATTAAGATACTGTCACATTCAATCTCAAATTCTGTATTAGCAACAGTTTTAAAATTCTTATCCACTTTAACCACGCTAACCTTTTCCACCCGGCTATTACCATGAATTTTAGAAATTTTATGCTGGCAGAAAAACGGGATATTATAATCTTGCACACACTGCACAACATTACGCAAAAGCCCCTGGCTTTGTTTTTGAATTTCAATAACTGCCTTTACCTGTGCTCCTTCAAGCACAAACCGCCTGGCCATAATCAATCCAATATCTCCAGAGCCGACAATAACCACTTTTTTACCCGGTATTAGCCCTTCAATATTTATCATCTTCTGAGCAAGGCCGGCAGAAAATATTCCTGCCGGTCTTGTTCCTGGAATATGAACCATCTCCCGCGTCTTCTCCCTGCATCCGGTGGCCATAATTAATGCCTTTGCTTTTATTCTATTAAAAGAACCGGGTTTTAAAAAGGTTAGAACCTTATCCTTTGTCAAGTCTACGACAAAGGAACGCAAACTAACTTCTATCCGCGGAACCTGTTCAAGCTTATTAATAAAACGCCGCGCGTATTCAGGCCCGGTTAAGATTTCCTTAAAATAATCAATCCCAAAGCCAGGATGAATACATTGATTTAATATCCCGCCAAGATATTCATCGCGTTCAAGAATCAGTATGTCCTTAACGCCGTTTTTATAAGCAGAAAGAGCTGCCGCCATACCCGCGGGGCCTCCGCCGACAATTACAAGTTCTCTTTGTTTAATCATTGCACCTCTTCTCTAAAACAATCTCTGAACCTGCACCTTTTTTGGTAATTTGGGTTATCGGCCTTTTGGAATTCTCAGCCAAAATTTTTAAAATCCGGCAGGTACAAAAACTGCCGTGACAGCGCCCTGCCTGGGCCCGCGTTCTAAATTTTATGCCGTCTAATGTCTTTGCTCCGCGTTTTATCGCTTCTTTTATTTCTTTTGCTGAAACCATTTCACAACGGCAGACAATATCTCCGTAATCAGGATCTTCCTTTATAATCTTTTCTGTATGGGAAAAGGGCATCTCAAATAAATGCGTTGTTTTTTCGCGTGTTTTATGAAATATTTTTTTCTTTTTTAAATTTACACCCTGCTGCCGCAGGATAGCACAGGCCATAAGCGCTATTGCCGGCGCCGCGGTTAATCCCGGAGACTGTATCCCGGCAACATTTATAAATCCAGGCACTTTGTCTTCATGGCGAATAATAAAGTCCTCTCCAGCTGCAGGTCTTAACCCGGCAAAGTAAGCGATAATATCTTTATGACTAATCGAAGGAATCATGCGTTTAACCGAGCTGAGCACTTTTTTTAATCCAGCATCAGTAGTAGACAAATCATATTTATCAACACAATCGCAAGCTGTAGGCCCGATCATGGGATTACCGGCTGAGGTCTTTATTATTAATACTCCTTTTGATTTCTTTGCCGGTAAAGGAAATAATAAATGATTAGTTATGTGTTCTTTCTTTTTATCCAGGATGAATTCTTCTCCTTTACGCGGTTTTATTTTAAAATCATCAATACCCGCAAGCTTTGAGATATCATCAGCAAAAAGCCCAGCGCTATTAATAATATATTTTGTTTTAAATTTACGCTTTGAGGAAGTAATGATTTCAAAATAACCCTGTTTTTTTGACCCTCTAATTTTGGAAGGTTTGATTTGTATTACTTCCTGCTGAGCATAGACCTCTACGCCGTTATTCTGGGCATTTTCAATCATGTCGTAGACTAAGCGATACGGGCTGAGAATGCCCGCGGTTGGAGCATAAAGCGCGGCTATAGCTTTTTTAGATAAATTCGGCTCGTGTTCCTTTAACCAACCGCGTCCGACAATTTGTATTTTGGGAACTCCTAATTTTTCCGCTTCTTCTTTAAGCTTAATCAAACGCGGAATGTCTTTTTTATTAAAAACAACAATCAGCTCGCCAACTTCTTTAAAATCTACCCCAAGCTCATGCGCAATACCGCGCATGAGTTTATTACCCTCTACACACAGCCTGCCTTTTAAAGAATTGCAATGATTTTGCGTGCCGGGATGAATTATGCCGCTGTTTGATTTGGAAACTCCAAAAGCCGGTTCGATTTCTTTTTCTAAAACAGCGGTTTTTAGTTCATATCTAGAGAGTTCCCGGGCAATAGCTGTGCCCACTACTCCCGCGCCTATAATTATTACGTCGTATATTTTCATAATTAATAACCTGAACGAGTTCTCTTAACTGCTTCCCGCCATCCTTGATATAACTTCCCTGCTGTTTTTTTAGACATTTTAGGACTAAACACTTTATCCTGCTTCCAATATTTTTTTATCTCAGCGGAATTCTTCCAAAATTTCACAGCTAACCCGGCAAGGTAAGCCCCGCCTAAAGAAGTGATTTCAATAATCTTCGGCCTAAGCACATCTATGCCCAGAACATCTGATTGAAACTGGCATAAAAAATTATTTGCCGCGGCACCGCCGTCAACCTTTAATTTTTTAACCTTTAAGCCCGAATCTTTTTGCATTGCTTCTACCACATCTTTAGTTTGATAACACATTGCTTCTAAGGCGGCGCGCGCGATATGGCTTTTTTGCGTGCCTCTGGTAATCCCCCATATAGTTCCCCGCGCCTCAGCATCCCAGTAAGGCGCGCCTAAGCCGACTAAAGCAGGCACAAAATAAACTCCGGTATTAGTTTTTATTGACCTAGCCATAGATTCAGAATCAGCCGCGGATTTTAGAATACCTAAACCATCACGCAGCCACTGAATTGCCGAGCCAGCGACAAACACTGCTCCTTCTAAAACATAAACCGGAGCGCCCATTGCATCACAGCCTAAAGTAGTAATAAGCCCGTAACGTGATTGAGTTCGTTTTTTACCGGTATTAAGCAGTAAGAAGCATCCAGTTCCGTAAGTATTTTTCATTGTCCCGGGCTCAAAGCATGCTTGGCCAAAAAGCGCGGCTTGCTGATCCCCGGCAATACCGCAAATAGGAATTCCCGCGGGCAATCTGCCGCATCTTGCCGTAATGCCAAATTTTCCGGAAGAAGGTTTTACTTGCGGCATCATTTGTCTTGGGATCGCGAATCTTTTAAGAATAGCTTCGTCCCAGTTAAGCTTGTCAATATTAAAAAGCATAGTCCTTGAGGCATTGGTATAATCTGTGGCATGCACAGCCCCTCCGGTTATTTTCCATAATACCCAGCTGTCTATTGTGCCGAATAAAAGCCTGCCCTGTTTTGCCTTTGCCCTTAATCCCTTAACATTTTTCAAAATCCATTCTATTTTTGTCGCGGAAAAATACGCGTCTATGGGCAAGCCTGTATGTTTTCTGAAGAAATCCTCTTCTCCTTTAGTTTTTTTGAGCAGGTCACAACGCTTAGACGTTCTGCGACACTGCCAGACAATAGCATTATAAACCGGCTTGCCTGTGAACCGGTCCCAGATAACTGTAGTTTCCCTTTGATTTGTAATTCCAATAGCGCGAATTTTTGCATTTGGTATTTGAGCGATCACTTTTTGAATAGTTTTGTTTACACTCTCCCAGATCTCTTGCGGGTTATGCTCAACCCAGCCAGGCTTGGGAAAATATTGCGGAAATTCCTGATAAGCGCTCGCGATCTTATCCGCGCTTTTGCTGTAAGCAATAGCTCTACTGCCTGTTGTCCCCTGGTCAATAGCTAAGATACATTCCACAAATATACTCCTTTTTTAATGTATTCTTCTGTTATTATGTCTATCCGCCTTAGCAATTTTAATACATAGCATTATATTCTATCAGGAAAATCGGAAAATATGCCGTCTACCCGCATTGATTTCATTTTTTCAATATCTTCAGGCGCGTTTGGAGTATAAACAAACACTTTCATGCCTCTATTATGCGCGTCATCTACTAAAGCCTGATTAATAAATTCCTTGGACACGTGCAAAGAATAGGCGTTTATTTTAGCCGCGCACTCAGCGTAGCCAATCGGTATACCGGCAATTATTGCCCCTATTTTAACTTCTGCAGTTAATCGCTTAAACGCTAATAATTCATAATGGTTAAACGAGGAAATAATAAAATTATCCCATGACCATTTTTTTTCTTTCACATAATGAGTTAAAACCGAAAACAAGCATTCTGCCATATTTTCCCCTTTAACCTCTATGTTTACTTTTATCTTTCTGTCCAAAAAATCTAATGCTTCCTGCAGGCTCATAATTTTTTGACCTTTGCCTATATCATATGAACGCAGTTCCTCAAATGTTTTCTCCTGGACATAACCCGTATCATTAGTCAGTTTATCAACTCTTTTATCATGAAAAACAACTATCTCGCCGCTTTTACACCTGCAGACATCAAACTCTACCATGTCTACATTTAATTCTAAGGCTTTTTTAAAAGAAAGGATTGTATTTTCCGGCTCATAACCTCGAGCTCCTCTGTGCCCTATCCTTAATACCATATTTGATTCTCCTTTTAATCACTTTATAATTTCAGAATCACCTCTTGCTATATAACGATTATAACATCATAATCAGCTACTGGGTTGAACTCCTTTGAAGGCGCTCACCAGTTAGTTGGATTTAATTGTTATATGTTAAATTAGTTTTCCATTTTCCGAGTCTGCCACTGTTCCTTCCCTCTATTTTATCGAACTTTACGATAAAAAGAAATGATTTTCGGCGGGGTAAGGGGTTTTTCCTACAGCCTCAACATTTGCGGCTAAAACTCTGGGGGGCGGTCTAGACAAATAAAATTACAGGTATTACTCTTTATATCATTGGCCAGAAAATTCTGGGGTTCTTTATTTAATGCTAGATTCAGATAATAATCGAATTTATCCATGTCTCCGTTAAACTTGTAAACCTGGGCGAGACGTACGTACGCGTCTATTATTTGCGGGTCTAATTCAATTGTTTTTTCCAAATATTCTTTGGCTTTATCAATATTTCCGCCATATGCTCCAGGCGCAAGAAAATAAAAACATCCTAAACCATAATAAACTTCCGCGGAATCAGGCATTAAAGTTCTCGCTCTTTTTATATTTGTAAACACAGACGAGCCATTGATAAACGCTGACAACAGTCCTCCGTTATGCGCAATCATCCCTTTGGACCCGGCAAAGATTAAATAAGCCCTGGTTAATGTATGACGATCCGCTTTCTTTTTACCTCTGCGAATAATGCTGTCTGATAATTTTGCCGCTTGATCGTATTCTTTTAAATTAAATTTAATATACGATAAACTGATAAAAGCCGGAAAAAAGTCAGGCTGTATAGCTACAATTTCTTCCAGCATTTTCTGACTTAAATCTATTCGATATTCCCGGCGCAGACATTCCGCTATTCCCCATTTTGCTTCAATCAAATCTGGATCGACTGCGAGCATTTGCTCAAAAATTTTTTTAGCCTGCTTATGATCATATAAATTTAAATACACAAGACCTAATTCATACAGATTACTTAGATTATTACTATCCTTTTCCACTTTTATCTTAACACTATCCTGATCAGCATTTTCAGCCTGCTCATGCAAAGATTTCCAATCTAAACTAAAAGCATTATTGACTATAAAACAAGCTGTAAAAAAAATAAGTGCTATGATTTTAATTTTCATATCTTTAAACTTTCCTATTCTACTAAATAGTATCTTTATTGCTTTCAAAAGAATATTCATAAATATTTTGAAAGTCATTAACCAAAATATATTTAACAACACTTATTTTTATTAACGCGCAATTATTAGCTGTTACAAATTCTTTTAAATAAGGCTGTTTCTTAAGATAACTAGCCAAATATTCTTTTTTTTCTTGATCGTTAATTTCTTTTGATTTCCCTAATACTGTAAGGGCTTGAGCTTGCTTAAAATCATTAGCCTGGTTTGTCTGACTATCAATAAGCAATGAGACATTAGGAAATTTTTGCAAATTCCTATATTTATGAGTATCACGAATCGTAGCAAATATAATTTCTTCACAGTTCTCTGACTGAGAAAATCCCACTAAACTCGAATAGGGGTAATCACTGCTTTGAGTTGCCAATACAGCAAAATGCTGCGTATTTAAAAGCATTTTTATTCGATTTAGTATTTCTATTTTATCCATAGAACACCCCCCCTTAATTACAAACCAAGCTGACCAGCTATTTTTTTTACAGCCAATTCTTTTGCCTTTGCCTCAACCTCAACTGTAATATTTAAATCAAGCCAGCACCGAGGAAAATCATTTATATCAATATAATCATGATGTGAATTAAGTTTTGATCCATTCCAGCCAAATTTCGGACTGGAAACATGAAATAATGGCTCCCGATTCCATGTCTTTAGCGCCATTTCAGTAACATATTCAATCGAATGCTGATCAGGCAAACAGCGATGATGGTGCACATCATATACAAAAGGGATTTCATTATCTTTGCAAAAACCCAAAAGATCTGCGGGAGTATATACGCGATCATCATTTTCAAATGTTATTTTATTCAATATTTTTTTATCAAGCTTAGATAGAACTCTGCTAACTATTTTCAAAGCAGATATTTTATCCCCATATCCGCCTCCGGCATGGATATTGATAACATCCGCACCAATTAATTCACTTACTTCAGATTGATATATAAGCTCTTCTATTGATTTATTGGTTATAGCCTGATCTTTTGAACTCAATAAAATAAACTGATCCGGGTGAAAAGTTAAACGTATTCCCCGTTTTTTTGCTGTCTGTTTGCAAAGCTCAAAAAAATTCTTTATCTCTTCTGCATGCTCTAGTAAATTTAAATCATAGCCATAGTTAGGATGAGTCTTAAGCGGCAAAATTCTGCTATTCACTCTAAAACACCCAATTTTATTATCACCACAATAATTGATTGCTGATAAAAGTGATTTACTATTCTGCAAACATAACTGAGAAATTTTACGCGACCTGAGTTTAGGAGTAAGCTTGCTTATATAACGCGCTGTTGTTGTATAGAATTTAATTGATTCTACTTGAAATTTACAACACAAGCCTAATTTAATCATAGAATTTATCTTTATTTATAAATGTTTCTACAAGCGGAATAAGGAAAAATAATATTTATTTTTCAATCTTTTTAGGCTGACATAAATGCTCCGCTTTAACAGCTGTCCTGCCGCAACTATTGCATATATATGCCAGTTCTTTTACTTTTTCATTGCATAAATGGCGTTCAGTTGGAATCATTGCTCCGCACCAATTACATTTCTCGTCTTTTTTATTAGCTGGAACACACATATGTCCTGTTGAGCCTGTTTCCTGCATACAGGTAGGACAAGTATCTGCCTTATCTGAACAAGCCGTAGAGCCCTCACCCACTAAAGGCCTGACTGAATCAACTTGAAAATAAACCACGAAAGTCTTTTTATCTTCATCACATTGACATCCATGTTTTTTTCTTCTAAGCTCATCAACCAAAGCAGAATCATCCAATTCTTTAGTTTTTGTTAAATACAAACGCTTACCAGTATAATGACCGTCTTTCTGAATAAAAGCATATGAAGCTTTTGGATTTTCCTGAATATTTTTATGAGAAAGTTTATCAGCCATTAAAAATATACAATTATTCTCATCAATAAAATGCGGTCTACCATAAACAGCTGTATCAATAATTCCTTTACTATCTGAAGTAGCTAAGATCCCCATACCTTTTGTATTCTCAAAATATTCCCGCAAACTCATCACTTCCTCCTTTGTTAATATTTAATTTAGAAAACAATATTTATTGATTATTATAATACAAAACCAAATAAAATATAATTAATAATAATTATCCAATACCCCATACAAATATAACAAATTATAGAGCAAGAAGATAGGCAAATAAATTAAACATGATCTTTCAAAATAAGCTCTAAGGGGTGAGAATGTAAATAATATTAGCTTTTCAAGTAATATTTATGATATTTTCTCACATAATACTGCATTAAAACAATCAACACAATTAAGGGAAACCTGTGGTTCAGTATTGCGTAGTGAGTATCACGTATTGCGATTAATTAACCATAGAAGCGCAACTTGCCTGCGCCCGCTTATCAATCATTTGCCCGATTTAATAATCCATATTATTACGGGCCGGGACAAGCACGGCCCCTACCATATAATCTAGCTACTTTATGAACTTTACAAACTTTGTGTCAGCGTAAAATTTACTTATCATCTTGTAGCCAGCTAATCAATGGCGGTCCGGAATCAATCATTTTGGCTCATTCTCGTCCCGCATCCTGCGGGACTCCGAGGATGAATCTCTGATTTTGCCAGTCCTATCAAAATCAGGCTTCAAACCCGCCTAAATAATTATTCCTGTCCTTTATAGTTTATAGCTTTTAGCTTTCCAGTGACCTTTTTTAATCGCTTTTGCTTTTCTGCTTTTACTATCAGCCACCTGTCCTCCGAAGCCTTGGCAAAGGAGGATCAGCTATTAGCCAAGCGCTCTTTGCTTCTTGCTTTTTCTAATCGCTAATCGTTTACCCTGAGCAAAGTCGAAGGGCTATACGCTATTTTTTCAATCAAACTCTAAAATATCTAAGCCAAAGATATAAAGCGCTTATTATCAATGATTGTATCGTAAATGGTACTCCATATTTTAGGAATTTTCCGAAAGTTACCTTATATTTATTACGCGCCGCGATCCTGACCATAACCACATTCGCTGAAGCGCCAATAATTGTCATATTGCCCCCCAAACAAGCGCCCAGAGCCAAAGCCCACCATAAAGGCTGGCTTATTTGTTCGATATTTTGAGTACCCAAAGAGACCGCGAAATGCTCAATAAAATTTTTAACTAGGGGAACCATCGTGATCACAAACGGAATATTGTCCAATATCGCTGAAAATAAAGCTGACCCAAAAAGCACAATAAGACATACATGGAATAGGTTTTGTCCAGAAGCATTTAATATCAGCTGTCCCGCTCTTTCAATAACCCCATTTGCGTCCAAAGCCGCGATCATTATAAACATTCCGATAAAAAAGAAAATAACACCCCATTCAACTTTCATCAAAGTCTCTTCACTGTCTGATTTACAAAAAAGCATCATCAGCATACTGCCGCCAAGCGCGACAATTCCAGGCTCTATATCAAGCTTTGCATGGAAAAAAAACCCGACAAAAATAAGACCCATTATTAAAAGCGCTTTTATCATATTCTTTTTATCAACAATAGCCAAATTCGGAATAGAATTAATCACCCGTTTTTTCATTGACTCCTGGACTGTAAAAACATTACGAAATAATAAAAAAACAGTAAAAAGAAAAACCGCGAAAATCATAATTACCACAGGAGAAAGGTACACTAAAAAATCTGAAAACGATAACTTAGCTGCTGAGCCAATAATAATATTCGGCGGATCCCCGATCAGAGTCGCTGTTCCTCCAATATTTGAAGCCAATGTCTCAAGAATAATAAACGGTATCGGATTAATCTCAAGAAGTTCCGCAATAAGAATAGTTAAGGGCACTAGAAGAATAATTGTAGTCACATTATCAAAAAAAGCAGATAAGACTGCGGTTACCAGCAGAAGCAAACACATTATCAGAAAAGGATTGCCGCGAGAGTATTTAGCTACACTAATCGCCGCCCATTCAAAAAATCCGGTTTTAGACAAAATATAGACGCAAGTCATCATTCCCACAAGTAAAAAAATTACATTTAAATCAACAGCATGCATTGCCTCCTCAAATGACACCAGATGCAGCATAATAACCAAACAAGCGCCGATTACAGCGACTATTGTTTTACTGACTTTATCGGAAGCAATGGCAATATAAGCTCCCACAAAAATAATAACTGAAAGTAATGCTTTCATTGTATCTCCTAATTTAAAATACTAAGATCTTATCTATTATGGTAAACCGATCAATAACCCCGATTAATTTATTGCGTTCATTTGTTACGAATAACTTTGATCTTTGTTTGATACTTAACTCAAAGATAATTTCCAATAAAGTTTTATCCTGACTAATCGGTTCAGTGTGTTTGTAAAAATTACTTGCTTTAAGATTACGATGAATTCTAAAATATTTTTCAAATGGGTCAATATGTCTAACAAAAGATATCGTCTTTAAGTTATTAAAGAAATTCGGCATTCCGTACTGAAAAATATCCAAGCAAGTTAACTGACCGCAAAAATTATACTCATCATCCACAACCGGTAAAACATCAAAATGCTTTAAATGCATCAACCGGGTAGCTATTTCAATTGAATCATTGAGATTTACACATGCCTGCACCGGACGGATAACATCTTTCGCGAATATCTGTTCATTAACATCTAAACAAAGCGCTGATAACTTCTCTTTTGCCCGATTAAAAACAGGGTATGTTTTTAAAAACGCTTCCGCTCCTTTTTGCTTTTCCAGAAATTTAATAATAGCGGCAGTTGTCTGTAATATAACATAAGGCTCATCTGCTGAAGAAATCATCAAACATATTATTTTAGCCTGACTTTTATCCATACTATTAAAATCAATACCTTCATAACTCAGGCCCACCGCTAAAACAAATCTCCCCCAGCCTTCTATCCGGGAATGAGGAATAGCCAAGCTAAAACCAATGCCTGTTGTGCTCATATTTTCACGAGAAACAATACTTTCAAAAATTTCTTCTTCAGCGAAACCGCCAATTTTTGCTTTTTCCGAAGCAAACACTTCATTAAGCAGGAATTTAATTGCTTGGTATTTATCACAAACCGGCAATTGTTTTATAATCAGTTTCCCTTTGATACCTTCCTTTAATTCACTCATCGTCCTATCCTTTATTTGCAACCCAACTATTGAAACCTTCGAATGAACACAATGGCAAAACTGAAACAAATCCCTTGTCCTGCATATTACAGAGATTCAAAACCTTATCGTTTTCTATGATATTAAGAAAAGATATTGCCTCTTTTTCTGATGCTACATGCACAACTAAAGCTTTATTGTAAGAAGGCACTGCTTTGCCATGTAAATAAGTAACCGATGAACTCGGCCCGACAATTTCCGTCCCTATATTCTTTTTTTCCGTAATTTGTTTTGCTTTAAACCCATGCTCCGCGACTATATTGACCAGTGATTTTAAATAATCCATATTATTATGATATATAACCACAACCATTATTGCACCTCGTTTTTAATATTTATATTATATTTTAAGAATGTTAAGAAAATTCAGGCAATGAATATAAAAAAGGCGGAGAATTATTGAAAAGCTCAGAAACAAAGATCGAACATTTTTTATTTGTCGCAAAAACAAAAACAGGTAATCTGCGGTAAACAAAACAAGCGATTACCATTAACCTGCTGCTTAATTCTATTTTTTGTACTCTCGCGCATGGACCAACTGCTTTATAATTTTCGCATTCCCTTAACTGGCAGTAACGCTCCGCTGCCTCGGCTTGATCCGAAGCAAATGACAATCCGTCCATTGATAATTGAACAGCAATAACACAGATTATTAAAATTAAAAATATTTTAAAATTTCTCATAATTTAGCTTTAAAATTTAAAAACATATTCATACGTTCAAATTCCAGAAAAACCTGAACTAATTTTACTGAGTCTTCAGCCGCCAACAGTTTGTTTCCGATTTCCTTTTTATTTAAAAACTTAGCGATTTTAGCCAGAATCCGCAAATGCGCGAATTCATTTGGCGCGCAGATCATAAAAAAAATCGAGACTGCTTTACCATCCGGAGCATTAAAATCAATTGGCTTAATTGTCCGCGCTAAAATGATATTCGGCTTTCTAAACAGCTTTTCTGAAGGATTACGTGGATGCGGAATCGCGATCCCATTACCAATCCCCGTACTCATCATTTTTTCCCGATCTCTTAATTCTTTTAACAGCAGCTGTTCATTTTCAGTAAGATTATTATCTTTAGCTATTTTTACAAGTCTTGCCAAAACCGCGTACGGCTTATCCGCATCCATATTCAAATCAATTAACCCAGGATTGATCAATCTTGATAAAGGAATAATATCGTTTTCTGTCTGGATAACCAAGTCTAAATCTTCATTAGGCGACTGGACTATCTGCCCCTGCAAATAATTATCTATTGATCTTAGATGAAAACGCCACTGATTGCCGATTTTTATTCCCGGAATTTTACCGCTTTGCGCCATTTTAATAACAGTTTTTTCATTAAGCTTAATATATTCAGCTAGTTCTCTTGTTGTCATTATATTATTTTTAGACATCATTTAACCCTTTTATTACTTAAATTAACTTAAATTAACTTAAATTAACTTTATTTACTATAAACAAATATACCATGTATTTAGTTTTTTTCAATAGTTTATTTTTTAAAACTGAAAAAACCGAATATTTTTAGATAGGATTACAATGAAGAAACAACTATCTGGGAAACTTCATAGATATAATCTGACTCCCCTTTTAATTCCTTTTCCCGCTTATCAAAGCTTGCGCCAAGAAATAAGCTGGACAGTAGAACCAGGCTGAATCACATCCCGAATAGCATTCATATAAGGCTGATGATAACCTATTTCAATACTGCCGTTTAAACGTACTCCATCAGTGCCCGACCAAACGCCTCCCAGAACATTCAAACCAGTACCTCCACCATTAACCCGGAACTGTCCTGTACTATAAACACAACCATCTATTTCCCCATTACCATTAATAATTGTCTCTGATGTAGCTAAGGGATCTGTTGTAACATCACCCACAACCAGAAAAAACCCTCCAATTGTTCCAATACTACCGTTTAAAACCAGGTCTGTTTCCACATAAACAACATTCGGCACCCATTTTGTTGGATCAGAATCAGAATTATCAAACCAGAAAGATGTAGGAAACGGCGGATTGCCTGCGGATACTTCCATAAAAGTATACACATTATCACTGCCATCAGCCTTAATCTGGCCTGCCGCAACAGTTCTTAGGGATTCATAATCTAGCTTGACCAATGGAGAAACACTAGGATCATTCGTTGCTGTTCCTACAAAATTTGCTGGATCCAATGTTCCTGGCACCAAAGAACCTCCATAAGTAATATCACCGTTAAGATCATAAGCCACCCCATTTACCCTAACATTTCCTGCTGTATAGATCGCATTGTCCCAAAAAGAGGAAGGCAAATCTTTTTTCGAAATATAAGCCTCAAGATGCGCAGTTGCTGCTGCCTGTGCCTGATTAGGCACAAACCCCCAGCTTTCTACCCGCCAACTTTTTCCTGCATCAATAACTGATATTGTATAAGTATATTCACCCTGCTGCGAACCTCCAACAGTATTCAGCGCGACATTGGCTTCTCCGGTTAAATTAGATGGTAATCGCTCAATCCCCTTATCCAAAGCTGCTTCCGCGCAATAAAAAGCCGACATTCTTTGTTTATATTCCGCGCCTGATTTTGCCTCCCAAATATTTTTAAACACAAAAACACCCAACAATGTCAAAAGCACTGCGATAACAAGATAAACAACTATTAACAAAAACCCTTTTTTATTCTTTAACATATACCCCCCCCTAAAAATTTTTAAGGCTGCCTAAATTTAATTTTATTGCTTAAAGTAGTTGAAAATTCAAGCCCTTGAGCTTGTAGCCTTGCGGCTTTTTTAGCTAAAAATAAAATAATATCAATACTACCCACATTTTTAGTAAAATTCACCCCATAATTCAGAATTCCGTCTTCATTATCAACCGGAGCGTTAACCTGCCCATCATTTTCATTAGAATCTAGAACATTGTTATTATTAAAATCTTCTGTGCTGATATTATTTGCTAAAACTCGGCCACCCGCACGATCAATCGATATAACTGTTACCCCGTCAGCAGCAATAAAATTTAATTTTTCTGTTGTAACCGATAAGAAAGTCATAGGAAAAATATTTAGCTGACTATAAAAATTAATACTCGAACCAAAATCTACGTACCGGCGTAACTGCTTTATCCCTGAAGAATTCTCATATGGACAATAAACAATAAGCGCTCTCCAGCTAACTACATTATTAACATCTAAATGCAGGTAATTATTATTCGCGCTTCCGTCCTCACCGCCAACTCCGGAATCACCTCTTGCTGATGCAAGCCAAAGCCCTTGGCTAAACTGCCCATTGATCGGATCAATAAATATAAAGTCTTCGGTATTACCGCTTGAAGCTTCAATTAAATCATCAAACATCTCATTCATCGCTTTACGGGCATTAATATATATGTCTGATTTAATATCGGATATCACCCAGGTACTGCGTGATGAAGACAATAATGCCAAAAGTGTAAACATAATAAAAACCGCGATAACGCTTACAATTAATATTTCAAATAAAGACATCCCTTTTTTAGAAAAAATTTTACGCATATTTTTCGTTTTTCCTTGATTAACGCGCTGTTAAAAGCGTTGTCAACTGCTCGGTAAAAGCCTGGTTCGCTCTTCCTTGCCAACTAACGCTAACTGTGACTTGAATCGGATCAGACCCGGTATTCAGATAATTTACTTTGACTGATTCCTGTACCAAATTGTCAAAACCAACGACATTTGCTCCATCAGGATATAATGATGTCAGATTTGCGGCGTTGAACGGATCAATATTACGCATATTTTCAATAACAGAGCGAGCATCATTCACCGCGATCACTGAACTGCTAATCTGTTCTAATAATGAAAAACTAGCTGTATTTACACTTAAAAAGCCGGCAATAACTCCGCCAAGAATCAATAATACCACCACTATTTCAACTAAAGTAAATCCTTTTTTTTGTTTAACAGCTGAACAATAAATCATTCCTGTCCCCTATTTCACTTGCTTTTATGAAATACACAATCAAGACTCTATTTCCCCGACCCCATAAACCAACTCAAATGAACATCAAACCTTCATCCCTATGTTTATTTAGCAACTTCTGTGCCATAAACAATACCTCTTTATTTTTTTCTCCACAAATTTCCGATAATCCCCAATCTGTTTCTAATTGATAGGGAGCGAAATACGCACATTAGATAATGCAAAAAAACAGCAACCAGCCCAGTTACCTTTAGCCCTAATATTATGCCACAAGCTTTATTATTAGCCATTGGTATTATATACCCAAGGTCCAAAGCATGATATTTTTTTAATTTTCCCCTCTGTATTGATCGAATAATATTCTTTGCCGCTAAACAACCTTGGGCAATGGCAAATTGCACTCCCATTCTTAATGGCTGTCCACTTGTTTCAATATAGGCATTATCACCAACACAAAAACAATTAGGATTTATTCTTAAATATTCATCTACAAATACCCTGCCTTGAAATGAAGTTTTTAAACCTATCCGGCTTAGGAAATCAGGAGTTTTAACTCCCGCTGCCCAAATAAGACCTGCTTTTGGAAAAATTTTTCCATTATTAAGCATTATTTTTCCATCTATTACAGCTTTAACTTCGGCTTGCCGAATAACTTCAATGCCCATTTTTTTTAAATTTAAACAAGTATATTCCTGCATCCATTGCGGAAGCCGGTCAAGAACTTCCTTGCTTTTTTCTACAATAAAAATAGGTTTAACCGCGAGTTTTCTTTTAAAAAAATAGCGCCGGATATTTGTAGCTATCTCAACTCCCGTATAACCTCCTCCGCAGATTACAAAATTCTCATATTTTTGCGAATTAAGATCGTTTAAGATTAAAACAGCATCTTCTAGATTATCCAGTTTAAATGCTTGTTTTTGCAAATTCATATCATTATAAAAGTTTGTTTCCGAACCAGCTGCCAATACCAAATAATCATAATTCAACGCATTATCTGCATATAGAATCTTATTTTCCTCTAAGCAAACATCATGAACAAAAGCGTTTATAAATTTAATCCCCCATTTTGCAGCCAGATCACTCAAGCTACATCTTAAGAATTTCACAGATACTCTATTGCTTATCACATCAGGCAGCATTGGCAAAAAATTAAAATCCGGCTTTTTATCAATCAAGGTGATATCAAATTGATTGCGATATTTAGACAATAAATCAGCAGCGGCAATTCCGGCAAATCCCCCGCCAATAATTATTATTTTTTTCATAGCTTATCTGCTTAATAATTGATCTAAAACAATTATTAATCCTATGACTGTTTGCGCTATAATTGTAAGCTTTGAGGAATTTACAAGTTTAGCTTTATCTTCATAACTATTTTTCAATAAAACTCCGGCTTTTCCGATTAAAGGTATCAGCAGAAATACACTCAAAGAAACAAGCGATAGAGTATTAATTAATATGTTTACTAATACAAAGCAAAACCCTAATCCCATGACCCCATAATAAAGCAAATACGCTTTTTTTACTCCCACCAGACTAACCAGGTTAAATTTTGCGGCTTTAAGGTCTTCTGGTAAATCCGGGACTTCATTAGCGATAAGAATTCCTGCGATTAAAAAAGCAAAAGGCAAAGACAAAAAAAATCCAGCTAAAGTTGGAAAAATATTTGTTTGAATAAAATAAGCGCCCATAACAATTGCCGGACCAAACAAAATAAATACAACAATTTCTCCTAAACATCGATAGGAAAATTTTAATGGTCCATAAGAATAAGAAATTCCCAGAAACAATATCCCCAAAAACAATCCAATTATTTTCAAATCTGAGCCTCGAACACTCAAGCCGATTACCGCGAAACAAGCAATAAACATACAAACTTTGGCTGTTTTTAGATAGAATTTTTCGGATAAAACATTTTCCTGAATTAGCTTTGAACCGCCAAAAAAACCATAAAATTTCTGATCATGCCAGTCTGCTCCTGATTTTGAGTCAGAGTAATCATTCATCAGATTAGCCCCTAAATGCGTCGCGATAACTGCCAGCAAACCCAGGGCAAATTTCAAATAGTCAATACTCCCTGTTTGGAGTAGAGTTCCGGAAAAAAAAGGAATCAGACTGGCCGTAATAAAAGGTATTCTTAAAGCCCTGATATATTTTTCAGCCGCTTTGTATTTATGGGATGAAGCTAGATTTGGTTTTATTTGTAGCATAACAGTATATATGTTACCATGAACCTATGTTAAACAATATTAAAAAAAATATTGAGCAAGAACTTGCTGAATTCATAATTTCACTTAATAAAAAGTACAAACTCAGCAAGTTATCTCCCTTGCTCTATAAAAGTCTAATCGATTTTTTAAATCGCCCGGGAAAAAGAATCAGGCCTTTGTTATTTATTCTTAGTTATAAAGGTTTTTCCAAAAAAAAACCAAAAGGACTTTACAGATCCGCGTTAGCCCTGGAATTACTGCATTGTTTTTTATTAATCCATGACGATATCCTGGATAACGCTGATATCCGCCGCGACAAACCATCGATGCATGTTCTTCTGAGTAATTACCTAAGCTCTTCTAGCGAAAAACAGTCCATCGGCATGTCCTTAGCTTTAATCACGGGTGATCTGATTTATGCGCTTGCCATAGATTCATTTATGGCCATCAATGAATCTTTCGAGAAAAAGCAAAAAGCCCTTTTAAAATTTATTGAATCTGGTTTTTATACCGGCTGCGGAGAATTTGTGGAGATAGTCAACAGCAGAAAAGAAATCAAACAAATCAGCAAAAAAGAAATCTATCAAACCTATGATTACAAAACTGCTTATTATACCTTTTCTGCTCCGATAATAACCGCTGCCATACTCGCCGGGGCCAAAAACAGTGAAATTAAGAAACTATTCAAATTTGGTAAATACTGCGGCCGGGCTTTTCAAATAAAAGATGATATCCTTGGCATATTTGCCGAAATAAACCAAACTGGCAAATCAAATCTTAGCGATATCCAAGAAAATAAAAAAACTTTACTTGTTTGGTACGCGTATAAACATGCTAATCATACTGAGAAAACCCGCTTAAAAAACATTCTCGGCGAAAAAAAACTCAGCAATCAGGACATTACTGATATGCGCCGGATATTGCGGGATAGCGGTAGTCTCCGCTATTGTCTAAATTTAATAAAAAATCTTACGCGAAAATCAATCAAAGCCCTAAAAACTTCACAATTAAAAAAAAATTACCAGCGAGAAATGATTTGCTATTGCCAAGAAATCCTCAAAATTTGACTATGTTTAATCCGCCTGGATAATTAATAGATTCTCTTGTCTGATTTCCTGGGAAAGTAGATTGTTCGGGTCTTTTTCTAAAGCTAAATTAAGATATTCTTTAAATTTCGGGATATCACCTTTTTGTTTATAGGCTTGAGCTAAACGCGCGTAAACATCAATTAAATTGGGATCAAGCTGAATCGCTTGTTCAAGATAGATAAAAGATTTTTCAATATCTCCTCCAGCAAACCCGGGAGCCATCAAATAAAATGTTCCTAATCCAAAATAAACTCCCGGACATTCCGGCTGTAATTTCTCAGCTTTCTTAAGCATCGAAAAAACACCAATCCCGTGAATAACTTTGGCTAATGGCCCGCCATTTTCCGCCAGCATTCCATTTGCTCCTGCCAAAATTAAATAAGCCCGGACATAATTGCTTGTGTCGACATTTTTCTGGCCTTGATTAATTACCTGTTTAGCCAGCAGAATCGCTTGTTTATAGTCCTTTAAATTGAATTTAATATAAGCCAGACTAATATAACTCGGGGAGAAATCTGGGGATTGTAAGATCAGCTCTTCAAATATCTGGGAAGCCTGCGCAAGCTTGTATTTGCGCCTGGCAACTTCCCCTAACCCCCATTTAGCTTCGATAGTATCTGGAGCTTTAGATAATATCTCTAAAAATATTGTTTGCGCCGCGTCATCTTTATATTCTGCCAAGTAAGTTAATCCTAAAACATACAAAGAATCAATTGTTTTATACTCAGCCGCTGCTATTTCCGCGGATTCAAGCCCTGTCAGCTTATCTGATTGTTCATGCAAATTCACCCATTCAAGCGCGAATGCCTGCGCAGAAAAAAAAGTAATCATAAAAAAACAAAAAAAAATAGTAGGGACAGGGCTTGCCCTTGTCCGCTTATTAATAATTTGTCCCCATTTTGATAATTTCATATTTCCCTCAATACATATAGGCTGATATCTTATTTTTTTATAAGCACTAAAAGCATTTTAAACTTTTGCTCAGCATTTACAGAATGAGACTCATTTGCCGGCATAATAACCATTTCCCCTTGCTTTACGCTATAGGGTTGTCCCGATATACTAACAGCCGCTACCCCATCGAGCACCTGAACCAATGCATCAAAAGGCGCTGTATGCTCGCTCAATCCCTGGCCTTTATCAAACGCAAATAAAGTCACTGTACCTGCATCTTTTTTCATAATCTCTTTACTTACAATTGAACCATCCTGATAATCAATCAAATCAATAAATCTGGCGACCTGCATAAATCCTCCGATAATTAAACTAGAAATAAGCACACAAATAATTTTTTTTACTCATCCTCCCAACTATTATTCTATATCTGCGGTTAATTTTAGGCTAGATTTTAAACCAGAAAAACTATATACTTATATCGATGGCTAAATATACGGCTTAGCATCTTTTAAACATAAATCAATTAAACCGTTTCAGACTGCGCTTTAATTTTCGAATTAAGCAACTTTAACTCCCGAGCAAGAAATAACATAGTTACCATTGTTGCCAAAACCTCAGTAACCGGACTACTCAGCCACACTCCTTCAACACCCCACACAGCTGACAAAACATAAAGAATCGGGATAAATAAAAATAATTGTCGTGAAACCCCAATTAAAACAGCGTGAACCCCCTTGCCTATAGCTTGAAAATAGCGTGTTCCCAATATTTGAATCCCAACCAAGGGATACATGAAAATAAAAATTCTTAAACCATGAGAACTTAAATCTATTAGCCCTGGATCGCTCTTGCAAAAAAGCATGGCAATCTGCCGGGAAAAAACAATGATCAAAATAACTGCCATAATAATAATAAACAATGTACTCCCACACGCATAACTAAAAGTCTGCTTTACTCTCCGATAATTACCCGCGCCGTAATTATAACCAATTATCGGCTGCATGCCAGCGGCCATACCAAAAGTAAATAAAGCAATTAATGAGGTAATCGCGAAAATAATTCCCATAGCGGCAACCGCGATATCCCCGCCCAAAACAACCAAACGCGAATTCAAAATAGTTACCTGAATACTCGCGGCAATATCCATCAATGCCGGAGATAAACCTAGATAAACTATTTGCCCGATATTCGGCCAATTAAAATTAAGATTCTTTCTTCTAATGTGCAGAAGCCCTTGTTTACGCATAATATACAATAACCCCATCAGCACAATCACTGCTTCGGAAATAATCGTAGCCAGAGCCGCGCCTCCAGTGCCCATATGCATAATAAAAATAAATATCGGATCAAGGATTAAATTAACAACTGTTGCGACAACCATCATTAATGTCGCGTAAACCGGATTTCCCTCAGCCCGGATAATAAAGGTCAGAAAAAAACCATAAAAAAAGAAAATAGAACCGCCAAACAATATTTGCAGATAATCTTTAGCGTAGGGATAAACCTGCGGACCTACGGACATCCAACTTAAAATTTGTTCGGAAAACCATAAACCAAGAAAAGTAATTAAAACCGAGGTAATTGTCATGATCGCGAAAGTATTACCAAAAACCTGCTCAGCTTTATCTTTTTCCTGTTTGCCCAGCAGCAAGGAAATCAAAGATGCTGATCCACTGCTAAACAAAAGACAAAAAGCAAAAATAAAAAGCAGCATAGGAAAACAAAGAGTTACTCCGGCTAAACCCAAAGAGCCCACTCCCCGGCCGATAAATATCCGATCAACAATATTATACATCGCGTGCAAGACCAAACTGAATATCGAAGGAATAGCGAATTTTGCCAATAATCTTGCTATTGGTTTTGTGCCCATTTGCTTAGCACGATCCATACATTAAAACCTTTCAATTCTATTTTCCAATAAAGCCAAATTTATATTTTAAAAAATTCAATTATTCACTTATTTCAATATCCCTGATTTTCTGTTCGAATTCTTGTTTTAAAATTTCATATTTTTGAAAAATTTTGTCCAGATCATTATAGTGTTCATCAATCTGCGCGGGCAAGCGTTTACTTTCTTTCGCAAGATCAGCAATTGCCTGAGCATCAGAAGCATAAGCAGCCTCTAATAATTCATCATTAACTTTTTTTAATCTGTTCTCTAAATTGCTTATTTTATTCTCAAAATCAGTAATTTGAACTTCCAAAGGCTTTAAAATTCTTGACTTATCATCTCTTAACTCAGCAATAAGTCTTTTGCGGGTTTTTCGGTCAATACCTGGCAGCTCACTTTTTATTTTTTGAGTTTGACTTTTTAAGCCAGCTTCTTCATCCTGCCAGCCAATATTACTTAAAAAATCCTGATAATTACCATCGAAAAAAGTAACTCCCTGCTCGTCAAATATTAGCAATGATTCGGCAATCCTGTCTAAAAAAAGCTCATTATGCGTTACCATCACCACTGAACCGTCAAAGTTATCAATAGCCTCGCATAAAGCCTCGCTTGATTCAAGATCAAGATGATTTGTCGGTTCATCCAGCAAAAGTAAATGAGCTGGCTTCATCAATATTTTTCCCAGCATAACCCGGCTTTTTTCGCCTCCGGATAAAACTGATATTGGCTTTAAAGCTAAATCCTGGCTGAATAATAAAGATCCGCAAACACTGCGCACTCTTTGCCCTGCGGCATCGGGATCAGAACTTTTTAATTCATCAAGTATCGTTCTTTTCGAATTCAGTTGAGCAATATTAGTTTGAGCATAAAACCCGATTTCCAGCTTAGGATGCGTTTTTATTGTCCCGGTCACAGGCTTTAACTGTCCGGCAAGCACTCGGAGTAATGTTGATTTACCTTTTCCATTTTTACCAACAACACATAATCTCTGCCTTTTACCAATACGCAGCGAAATATCTTTAAATAAAGGCGGCAAATTAAGGTCATAAGCAAAACTAAGATTAGTCACCGTCATCATATTTGCTGCTCCGAATTCAGCAGCATTGAATGAAATATTAAATGTCTTAATTGCTTCCAGCTTTTCCCTTTTTTCCATTTTAGCAATACTTTTAATCCGAGACTGAGCCATTCCGGCTTGGCGGGCTTTCGCTCGGAACTTATTTATAAAAACTTCGGCTTGCTTCCGTTTACGTTCATCCTTCACCCGCGTCTTTTCATGAATTTCATCCTCTTGCGCTATCTGATCATAAAATCGCTGCGTATTACCTTTGATTTTTCGCAGTTTTTTCCGATAAATACCCAATATATGCGTAGTAACCGCGTCCATAAAACAACGGTCATGGGTAATAAGAACCAATTCTCCGCTCCACTGGTTAAGAAACCGGATAAGCCAGCGGATTGCCACAACATCCAGATAGTTATTCGGTTCATCAAGTAAAAGCAGATTTACATCTGATACAAGAATTTTGGCAAGATTAATTCTAACTTGAAATCCTCCGGAAAATTCTTCCGGAGCTCTGAGCATATCCTGATTAGAAAAACCCAGACCATGCAAAACTTTTTCCGCTATCCAGGTATTATCCTGCTCGCTCCGCGGCATGCTTTGATAAACTTCGTTTATTACAGTGTTTTGAGAAAAAGTAATATCTTGTTTAAGATATCCGATCCGATAATTCTTTGGAATCACAATTGTCCCGGCATCAGCAGCAAGCGTTCCATTGATTAAACTAAAAAGCGTTGTCTTTCCATGACCATTGCGGCCAACAAGTCCAATTTTCTCATTTGAACCAATCGAAAAACTAATGTTTTCAAAAAGCTCCTGTCCCCCAAATGATTTAGATATATCCCTTAATTCAATCATAGTTTTTTCAGCCTAAAGCTGTTGGCGCGTTTGCCCGTTTTCCCGTTTGCGCGTTAATTCTAGAACTTGTAAACGCGTTAACTCGCAAACCCGATAACTCAAACATGTGACTTTGTGACCTGGGAACCTTTTGTTAAAATACATCTTCTAATGATTGCTTCTGCAAAACCTGATTATCATTAATTACATCAATAAAAGCTTTCGCGTATATTTTTAATTTCCGATCTCCCACACCGTAAATATCAGCAAAATCATCAATATTTGATGGTTTTTTAGCTGCCATATCTTTTAGAGTTTTATCACCAAAAACAATATATGCCGGCACACCTTTTTTCCGGGCAATTTCCGCTCTTATCTGGCGCAGCTTCTGAAATAAACCTTCATCTACTCCCAGCCATTCCTGTTGTCTTATTGCCTTACTTTGCTGTTCAACCTGCTTTTTCTTTTGCTGAACAAGCGGTTTAGCCAGAACCGGAGCAAGTTCACCATCAAGCAGCTGCTCCCCTTTTGCCGTCACAGCTAAACAGGAAAACTCCCCTTCTCTTTGTAAAAACCCCTGCCCAATAAGCTGTTCAATCATATACCTGATAAAACTAGTTGATTCCTCAGACATAGTCCCGAATCGAGGTAATTCATGATGACGCATTTTAATAATTTTATCAATCAAGTTACCTTTTAATACATCCGCGATATATACTGCCCCAAAACCATATCCCTGCTGACTTAAGCTATCAATACAAGCCACAATATTCTGACCAACAAGCAATGGGGCCTCGACCATATCCAGTTCATTTAAGCAATAATCACAAGCATTACAGCCATCTTTACCATACCGTTGATCAAAATAATTAACCAAAACCTTATGTCTACATTGCGGCTGAGCGCAAAAATCATACATTAAACCAAGTTTAAGCATCATAGTTTTATTTTCAGTTGATTTTTTAGCAAAAAAACTCCATAGCTGATAATCACTGCCGCTATAAAACATATAACAAAATGCCGGCAATCCGTCGCGCCCAGCTCGACCGGTTTGCTGTTGATAGTGTTCAATGCTTTTCGGCATTCCCTCATGAATAACAAACCTTATGTTTGACCTGTCTATGCCCATACCAAAAGCCACTGTGGCCACAATAATATTAACTGATTCGCTGACAAATTTTTCCTGATTTTCATGGCGCTGTTTATCAGTCATGCCCGCGTGATAGGGAACATTGTCATATCCCAGTTTCTTCAGTGTCTTGGACAGATTATCAACATCTTTACGCCTAAGACAATAAATAACCCCTGGTTCGTCATTGTGTTTATCTAAAACCTCAGTAACTTGTTTTACAATCTGCTGACGCTGCATAACCCGATAAGTTAAATTAGTCCGATCAACCGGACCAGTATGAATTACCGGACTATCCAGCCCTAATTGTCTTAAAATATCAATCTGAACTTCTTTAGTTGCTGTTGCCGTAAAAGCATGCACACTGGCTGATTTAAACATGCCTTTGATGATTCCCAAGGATCTGTATTCAGCTCTAAAATCATGTCCCCAGTGACTGATACAATGAGCTTCATCAATCACAAAAAAACTTACCCCGACTTTATTTAATAAATCCAAGGTTGATTCATTCTGCAAGCGTTCGGGAGATAAATATAAAAGCCGGAGACTTGAGCTATTAATATCTTCGATTACTATCCGTTGCTGAACCACAGACAAGCTTGAGTTAAGATAAGCCGCGGGTATGCCCATATCATTAAGACCATCAACCTGATCTTTCATTAATGAAATAAGTGGAGAAATAACCACAGCCAGACCTTTTTCCAGCAAAGCCGGCAATTGAAAACAAAGCGATTTGCCTCCGCCTGTAGGCAATACAGTCAAACTGTCTTGCCCTTTTAGTATAGAAAAAATCGTTTCTTGCTGGAAAGGGAGAAAAGATTCATACCCCCAATATTGTTCTAATAAGCGATATATTGTGTCTTTCATAAATCCTATCTATTTCCATCGGTTAAAAATAAAAAAATCCAAGGCATAATTATACCAAAATCATCGTTATTGAACAATTATTATCTAAGAATAAGCTCAATCCAAACTTAAAATTGTTTAATCAGGATATTAGAAATATCAGAAAATATATATGCTTTTGAGAGGTTATTTGCCTTGGCTTTTCTTTTGCGCTAATAATTTCTGAACCAAAACATCAATTTCAGACTGGGAAAGCTTTCGATCAGGATCAGGAACACTATCTATACAAATAATTTCCTCTTCTTTTTCTGCTGTCGCGACTAGTACTTCATCTGCTTCACGCATTGATTGAAAACCTAAAATATCCACTTTTGTTTTTCCGATTTTAATTAATTTCCAAACAGGGATTAGCTTTTCTTCCACAGTCATCGGCGCTGTTCCAAAAAATATACCGATTGCTTTACCCTCAGGCCAATAGACAACATCGCCTTCTTTTATATCTCTGGCAAAACCTTCCCCATCAAAATCGATATTAGCTTCAAAATATACACCTTCTAACCACTTGCGAATCTTTGAATCTAAAGGAAGGCTATCTAGAACTTTCTTTGCGCAATCCGTAGAATTAAGATCTACCAGCAAATTATAATGTGGTGTTTGAAACGAGACTTGCATATTTTACTTTCTATTAACCAAAATCTTATTCATCTCAGAAATATGAAACTGTATTTATTACAGTTATTTTATACTTTCAATAAGTATTATGCAAGCTCAATATAATTTCTTATTTATTCTCTATTTAAATAAAAATTAAAAATCTCTTCGGGTTTTTTCCTTTAGATCACTCACTAAAAGTTCGTTAAATATAAACTTGGTTCACTCTGAGGGCTGAATTAATCAGCTTTTTAGATGGGTTTATGGACTACTGCCTTGCTAAAGCTAGCTTTTTGAGGTTTTTAAAAAATCATCAATAGCTTTAGCCGCCTTTTTACCAGCACCCATTGCCGCAATAACCGTGGCTGAGCCTGTAACAATATCTCCTCCAGCATAAATATCAGGGATATTGGTAGCCCCAGCATCATCGGCTTCAATATTGTTCTTGCGTGTAAGCTTAAGCTCTTTGATTGTGTCCAATAATAAAGGGTTTGATCCATTACCTATGGCGATTATGACAGTATCCATCAACATTTCAAAATCAGAATTTTCTATGGGAACTGGCCGCCTCCGGCCGCTGGCATCTACTGTACCAAGTTCATTCTTAATACAAACTATTGTTTTCACATTACCGGTTTCATCCCCAATTATTTTAATTGGATTTGTAAGTAAATGAAATTCAATCCCTTCTTGTCTCGCATGATATATTTCATCTTTCCTTGCCGGCATTTCATTTTCCGTACGGCGATAAATAATGTATACCTTTTCCGCGCCAAGCCTTAAAGCGCACCTAGCTGAATCCATAGCAACATTTCCCGCGCCAATAACAGCAACTCTTTTACCCACTTCTACCGGTGTATCATATTCAGGAAATTTATAAGCTTTCATTAAATTTACACGTGCTAGGAATTCATTTGCCGAATACACTCCATTAAGATCCTCGCCCAGTATATCCATAAAATACGGCAAACCTGCCCCGGTAGCAATAAAAAAGGCTTTAAACCCTTGATTACGCAGTGTTTCTATTGTTTTAATTTTACCAATAATATAATTATATTTTATATCCACACCTAAATTCTTAATTTGTTCTACTTCCTGCATAACAATATCTTTAGGTAAGCGGAATTCAGGGATACCGTAAGTAAGCACTCCTCCAGGCTTATGCAAAGCTTCAAACAAAGTTACATTATAATTCATTTTTGCTAAATCCGCAGCGCAGGTTAGCCCTGCTGGACCGGCTCCGATAACCGCTACTTTTTTATGTCCGATCACTTGAGCTATTGCTGGTTTTTCTTGACCAAAGCCATTTTTTAATTTCCAGTCAGCAGCAAACCTTTCTAGATTGCCAATATCAATCGGTTTAGCTTTATGCCTTAAGATACACAGCTTTTCACATTGGTCTTCCTGAGGACAAACCCTGCCGCAAACCGCTGGCAAATTATTAGTTTCAAGTAAAATTGCACTAGCCGCGCTAAACTGTTTTTCCGCTATGGCCTTGATAAATCCGGGGATATCAATCTCAGCCGGACACCCTTTAACGCATGGCGGATTTTTACATTGTAAACATCTTAATGCTTCAGCTACTGCCTCAGCTTCACTGTAACCATAAGGAACTTCATCAAAATTCTTTATCCGCTCTTTGGGATCTTGCTCTCTCATTGCCGCATCCTTTATCTTACTTTAGCTTAATTTGACACTTGTGTTCATAATGTTTAGTGCTCTGTTCTTCTTTGTTTTTAAACCTGCCTTGGCGCAATATAATATCATCATAATCAACTAAATGTCCATCAAATGCCGGGCCGTCAACACAAGTAAATTTTGCTTGTTCATTATATTTAATTCGGCAGCCGCCGCACATCCCTGTTCCATCGATCATGATTGAATTTAAAGATACAATCGTTTTTATGGATTTTAATTTTGTTACGCCTGATACCGACTTCATCATCACAAGCGGGCCGATTGCAAAAACCAAATCATATGAATCCTTAGCTAAAAGTTCTTTTAAAATATCAGTTACAAAACCTTTTCTGCCATAAGAACCATCATCAGTGGTTATGTATAAATTATCACAAATGCGCTTTATTTCCTGCTCACAAATAATCAGATCTTTTGTCCTAAACCCAATTATAACTGTGACATCATTTCCAGCTTGTTTCATTGCTTTAGCAATAGGATAAACTTCCGCTGTGCCCACGCCTCCGCCAACAAAGATTACTTTACCGACATTTTGCACCTGCTCTGAGCGACCCAATGGACCGGATATATCCAAAACAGAATCCCCTTGGCTTAAAGCACAAAGTTTTCTTGTGCTTACCCCTATTGCTTGACAAACCACAGTTATCGTGCCATTTTCGCAATCAAAATCATATAGTGTCAGCGGAAATCTTTCCCCAAATTCATCTACGCGCAGGATTACAAATTGCCCAGCACTTGCCGCCATCGCTAAATCTTTTGCCTCAAATTCAATAAGATGTACTTGGGAGTTTAACTGTCTTTTTTGGATTATTTTATACATGCTTATTCCTTTTTTAAAAATCTTGTAATACTTTTAAACAATAAAGCTGCTTATAAAATGTTTTGTGTTTACACCACACCCTGATCGATCATCGCATCAGCAACTTTAACAAAACCGGCAATGTTTGCCCCTTTTACATAGTCGATATAATTGCCTTGCTTACCATATTTTACACACTGTTTATGAATAGCCAGCATTATTCCCTGTAATTTCTCGTCTACTTCTTCTCTAGACCAAGCCAATCTTTGACTATTCTGAGACATCTCAAGGCCTGAAGTTGCCACTCCCCCGGCATTAGCTGCTTTACCCGGGCCATAGCAAATCTTAGCCTTTTGAAATACTTTGACCCCTTCTGGAGTGGTCGGCATATTAGCCCCTTCACCTACAGCAATGCATCCGTTGGCAATCAATGCTTTTGCATCTGCTTCATTGAGTTCATTCTGAGTAGCAGACGGAAATGCAACATCACATTTAACTCCCCAAGGACGTTTTCCTTCAACATATTTACAGCCATACTTTTTAGCATATTCTTGAATTCTACCGCGTTTTACATTTTTGAGCTCCATAACATAAGCTAATTTATCAGCATCTATGCCTTTAGGATCATAAATAAATCCGCCGGAATCAGACAAAGTAACGCATTTCCCGCCAAGTTGGTTTACTTTCTCTACCGTATATTGAGCAACATTTCCTGATCCGGAAACCGCGCAAACTTTGCCTTTTAAAGAGTCTCCTCTTTGATTTAACATTGCCTCTGTAAAATAAACACACCCATACCCAGTAGCTTCCGGTCTAATCAAACTTCCGCCCCAGTTAAGGCCTTTTCCGGTTAAAATTCCAGTAAATTCATTACGCAATCTTTTGTACTGGCCAAACATAAATCCGATTTCACGGCCGCCTACACCAATATCTCCGGCCGGCACATCACTATTAGAGCCGATATGTCTTTCCAGTTCAGTCATAAAACTTTGACAAAAGCGCATTACCTCATTATCAGATTTTCCTTTAGGATCAAAGTCAGATCCTCCTTTACCTCCGCCCATTGGTAAAGTCGTTAGACTATTTTTTAAAACCTGTTCAAAAGCAAGAAATTTTAAAATACCTAAACGCACTGTGGGATGCAATCTCAGCCCGCCTTTATAAGGACCGATTGCACTGTTCATTTGTACCCGAAAACCACGATTTACCTGAATTTCCCCTTTATCATCCATCCAAGACACACGGAACATAATTACTCTTTCCGGTTCTACCATCCTTTCCAGGATTTTAGCCTTAGAATATTTAGGATTTTCTTCTATAAAAGGCATTAAACTCTCAGCTACCTCGAGAACTGCCTGATGAAATTCACTCTCGCCTGGGTTTTTATCAATAACTTTACTCATAAATTCATTAATGTTCTTTTTCATTCCTGCCTCCTTATAATTGTTAATACTAAGATTTATCTAAAATTTCTAGCCGCCCATCATAAAACAAGTTATCTAACTTATTTTATGACTTGTTCCTAGTTAAAAAAAAACAGCGTTCTCCCCTGCAGAAGAACACCGTTGTTATTCCGACTTTTATGCCGGCACGCCATTGTGCCTGATAAAGTATTATTTAATAATAGCATTATTAAAATAGCAATACAACGGGTAATTACCAGGGTATTTATGGGGTAATAAATACCCCATAATAACAAATGGTTATAATTCTTTTAAGTAAGTGGCCAGATTGATTCCCTGTTGAGTAAGCCCAAGCTTTTTTCTAATAGTTTTACGATAAGCTTCAATAGTTTGAAAAGACAAAGAAAGAATCTGAGCAATCTGCTTAGAGGAAAGTCCGGATTTAATCATATGGGAAACTTCTATTTCGCGAGCCGAAAGGCGGAATTTTGAATGCGTAATAATTGGCCCAAACTCTGAAGCAATTTGGTTAACACTGTCTTCCAAAGCTTTCACATATTCTTTAGGCACATTAATTGTTGCCAATCTCTCAATCAGCGGCAAAAGCAGTCGCTGAGCATTAACTGAAACTTTTTTAGCAAGATTGCGCTTTTCGATCTCAAATTGCGAGACTAATTCTTTTAAGGCAATATTTTTTTTATTCAAATCAACATTTTTCTGTTCTAAAAGTTTTTGCGATTCAGTAAGCAAGCTAAGCGCGTCCTTACGTTCTATAAAACTACCTAGGCGATTAGCAATACCTTGAATCAATGCTCTTTCTTCTTTTAAAAAAGGCCCCTCATCACTTTCCGGCATTTTTTTCATATAATAAACATCAACAGTGCCAACCTTTTGTTTTTCAGCACAAATATCTGCTGTTTGTTTCCATTTGCTCTTTCTGAATTTTTTAGTGTAATAAGTTTTCTCCGCGTAACTTATACAAGCATGAGTAACTGCCGGATATTGCCAGGATGGAGGAATGAGATCAGCTGTTCCTTGAAAAACTTTATCAATAGAAGATTCGTATTTTTCAATCAGCCGCATAATCCCATACATACAATGCAGCTCTTTAACCCGCTCTCCAAGATCATGACGGGTTCGTTCGTATTTAATTTTTATCCGTTCAAGCTCTTTAATCCTTTTAGCAACATTTTTACTGTTCAGCATTAAAGCATCAAAGCCCATAGATTCTCCATATTTACTTAAACTCGCGAATTATTTAGAGAACAGTAGCAAAAAGCATTTAAAAGACAGTTCACCCGATAACAATAAACTGTCTTTTAATACAAACTTGTCTACAATCCAGCTTCTTGAATCCATGCCCCATGAAGATTGCAGTATGAAACAACTGTGAGCGTGCCTTCTTTAGCTTTTAAATGCAAAGCCGCTGCCGGATTGCATGATTCCGGAGTAAGCGCTACTCGGGAAATAAACTTTTTATTAATATAAAAATCAATATGTTGGATCCAATGTTCTGCTAGCATCGGATGCTGAATTGCCCCCATCTTAACATGCACATCCTGGCAACCTTCAGAAATCAGACCGCATGTTTTAACTACAGTTATCAAAGGAATATGCTTTTTCTCAAGATCAGTCAAGTTGTTAACATTAGCTGGAATCTTAATCGCATCTTCTTTTAATCCAAAAGCAGAAGCCAAAGAAAAACACACTGGACATTTTTCTGGAGCAGCTCCATCAATTGATATAAATCCACAAACCTTACAAACAATCCCCGTCATAATATGCTCCCTTCTTTTGTTTAAGCGATAATTTACCTGTATTTAATAGCATAGACCTTTTATTATCAATGTCAAGATTAGATTTTTTAGACCGCTAAAAAATAATAGTAAATAATTTTATACGTCTTAAAACTAAACAAATAAGATTAATCCTCCAGTAGCAATAAGCAATACCGCTACACCTAAAACAAGGAAAATAAGTATAAATTTTCTCATTTATTTTTCCCCCAATACGAACCCTGATGTGTGCCTCTTTTCTGAAATTCATTACCAATAGCATGCAGAATTTTTTGTTTCTGATTCATCCATAGCGGAGCTATCAGTAATTCCTGACTAGACTCAGAAACAAGCCTCATAATCGCGCAATCCGGTTTTAAATGTTCGAGAAAATCACAGGCAATCCGCACATATTCCGGCTCACTAATCAATTTAAACTGCTCTTGTTCGTATATTTCAGCAAAGCGCGTATTTTTTAAGATATGAAAAATGTGAACTTTAACGGCTTGGATTGGAAGCCGCGCCAAGCTCAAAGCAGTCGCGATCATATCCTGCCTAGACTCTCCGGGAATTCCCAGCATAACATGCGCCGCGATTTTAATTCTGGTTTTAGCTGTTTTAGCTACAGCATCAAGAAAGTCCTGCATCGTATGCTGCCGATTCAACAGTTCCAATGTCTGAATATGAATACTCTGTAATCCATATTCAAGCCATACCTCATATTGACCACAATAGCTGTCAATCAGTTTTAGCTTCTGATCATCAATACAATCCGGTCTAGTTGATATAGCTAAACCAATGATCTGATCAAACTGCTTGATTACATCATAAATCTGTTTCAAATCTTCAACTGGAGCGTAAGTATTGCTGGCATTTTGGAAGTAAGCAATAAATTTGTCTGCTTTAAACTGTTTTTTAAATATAGCCATTGAAGTTTCAATCTGCTCAACTAACGATAATTTAATATCCTTATAGCTTACAAATCCGCTTTCATTGCAATAAAAACACCCTTTAAGACCTAATTTCTCATCTCTATGCGGACAGCCAAAACCCGCGTTTAAAGAAATTCTGCGGACTCTTGATTGAAAGCGGGTTTTTAAATAATTATTAAAAGAATAATAGAATGGGTCCATAATATTTTAGAAATCGTAGGGGCGCTGCTTGTCTGCGCCCGTTTATAAATGATTTTACCGATTCTTGATAATTGTGTATTGTTTAAAAATTGACATTGTATCGGACAGGGACAAGTCCCTACAGTATTTTCAACGCGGTAACACGTTAACTCGAGAACTTTTTCTGCCTTGTTATTTCATAGCTGAAAACTGTCGCCGCCATAGCGAGATTAAATGATAATTTCTTTCCCGGCATTGGAATAGATATTTTTTGATCAAGTTGTTTCTGAATTTGAGTACTGATGCCGGTTGTTTCCGCGCCCAAAACAATTCCCAAAGGAAAAACCCAATCAGCTTTTCGGATATCGACAGCCTGAACATCAATTACCGCCCCGGCAATGTTCACCCCTTTTTTTTGCGCCTTGATTATTGCTTGCTGCAAATCATTTACTTTGGCAATTTTAACATAGTTTTCTCCGCCGCTGGCTACATGCATAACTGCTTCTGTTACCTGCGTTGCTTCTTTTTCCGGTAAAACAATGGCAAAACCGCTAAAACAAGCAAGCGTCCGAATAATTACGCCCAGATTTTGAGGATCATTTATCCGATCTAAAAAAAATAAAGTCAGTTCATTGACTTGCTCTAAAAGCTGCTCAAAATCCGCGTATACAAAATGTTCCACTTTAGCAACAATGCCCTGGACATTTTTTGCCTGTTTCAAATCCTGGACTTTTTTAGCAGATAAACTTTCATTAATAATATTATGCATTTCTATCAGCTTGCTTATCTTTGAATCATTAAAATTATCTGCTGTTATAATTTTTTTAATGCTTTGCGGATTAGCTGTCAATCTTTCCAGCACTGATTTTTTTCCATACAGTAACATGTATTTTTTTGTCATCTAAATTCCTAAATTTTATTTTTAATTAATACCGGCGTTTAAAAGCAAGTAGGACTATTTTCTGGATCAATTTATCAAATGAAATCCCGGCTTTTTCCGCGGATTGAGCAACCTCATCACTTTTAGCAAGATTCGGATTCGCGTTAGCTTCAATAATAAAAGTTCTGCCGCTTTGGGTTACGCGCACATCAAACCGAGCATAGCTTTGCACATTAAGCACCCGATAAGCGCGCTTGCAAATTTCCTCCAGCTCTTGCTGAACACTATTAGCCAGCTTACTGGGAAAAGTGTTTTTCAAACCCCATTTCTCCCGATATTGCTTATCCCATTTAGCTTTGTAAGTGGCAATCCGCGGTTCATCCCCATTTTTTTCATTGCCAAATTTCATTTCTCTAAAAGGCAAAACTTCTACTCTTTTATTACCCATTATAGTAACATAAAGTTCTCTACCCGGGATATATTCTTCGGCAATCGCGTCCATTCGCATTTTTTCATGGATAAAATTTACCCGATCTAAAAAAGCCTGTTCATTATCAACCACTGATGCCTGAGATATTCCGCGGGAAGCTTCATCTGCTAAGGGTTTTACGATCAATGGAAACCGTAGCGTTTTCGGCAGCTTAACTTTGCGCGCTCTATAAAAGTCATGAAACTTCGGCACTCTTATCCTGTGAAAACACAGTATTTTTTTATGTAACGCCTTATCATTGCACAAAAATAATGTTTTAGACGATGACCCGGTATAAGGAATGCCCAGCATCTCCAGAAAACCCACAAAGTTTTTATCTAAAGATGATTTATTATCAAAAACTTCGGTAAGATTAAAAATAACATCTGGTTTATCTTCTTTTATCTGCTCAAGCAGAATATTAACCTCTTTGTTTACACCCAGCAAACTAACTTGATAACCATTATTGATCAAGGCATTATAAACATTGCTTTCTGTTTCCCAATCAACAGTCTGAAATTCATCAACATAAAGATAATCGCGCGGTTTATTGACCGGAGTATCAAAAACCAATAATACTTTTAAGCGCCTCCTCATTTTTTCCCTCTTAATCTACCGGTATACATATAATTCATCATTAAGGTTGTGATATATATTGATAATTTCATTATCTCCAGAGGTTCAGAATCGCTAACAACTAAACCCAAGGCTTTAGTTCTAATAATTAAAGACTTAATCAACCCATCAATAATGTATTTTTTTTCTCCTGTCCAATGCGAAACACTCTGAATTATAGTTCTACGATATTTTATTATAAGCTGAGAAGCTAAAGGCAATTGATTTCTTTCATCAGCAGGAATCGGAAAAATTCGCTTTAGGTTTACATCATGAAAATCATGAAAATCTTCCGCGTACTGAGCTTTTTTCTTTTTATAATAACTATGTAAAGTAGAAGTAAGTTTTACCGCTTGCCAAAACTTACTGCCTTTTTTTATTTTTAAGTCTTTTTCTGTTATTTTTCGCATAAGCTCATCAATAAATTTTAGCTTGTGCAAAGCTTTCCAGCCTTTATACTGTGTCTGCCAATCAATACCCGGAGTCAGCCAGACCGCAAATGTCTCAGCAAAATCCTCATCCGGATGATATTGCGCGTAATAATCCTCTAAATGCCGCACAAAATTTTTACTATAAGGTCTAAACCGGTAAGTATCAGGATATTCTTGGTGAAAGTGACCAAAAAGCTGCTGCCATTTTTTTTGAGCATATAATCTATAGGCGTAATTTATCGCGTGCCCTGTCTCATGCCGCAGTAACTGCATACACCACTGTTTGGTTCCGCCTTCAACATCAAGCATCATATGCTTTTCCAGTTTTATCAAAGCTGGATGTGCTAGAAAAAAAGGAATCCCGACAACTGGCTCTCCATCCGGAGCCAGCCACTCATCAGCCAGATAACATTCTGGCTTAAATTTTATGCCCTTGGCTTCAAGCTCAGCATAAAGCTTGTCCACACACTCAGCCAACCAAGTGCCTTGAATCTTCAAAGGCAAGTCTTTGATTCTAAGCTTAAGCAATTCTTCATATGAAATATTTTCTGGAATATTTTTTATCCGCATCATTAGTACTTGTATTATATCATGTTAGGAACAATAACACAAAACAGAAAATTGTAGTGCGGGTTAAACTGTTTTAATATATTCGTGAAATAATAGTAATCTACTTCTTTTTTTTGCGGCTGTCTCTATTTTGGGTATCTTCTATTGGGTAGCTGCAGGAGCATGGAAAGAACATCCGATTTCCTTCTGATACTCAGGATCTTTAATATCATAAGGTACCCAGGCATACACTCCCTGTGAAGGACAAGTAGGAACCTTGCCCAAATAGCCGCAAACAACTAAATCATCAAACGAATTTGTATGGACTTTTTTATACGCGAAATAAGACAGCTCAGCCTGTTCTAAAACAGCGCGATTATTAATGCATAGATTATATTCTACTGTACGCCGGCTGGCTAATAGATTCACCATTGCTATTGCTGCTGTCAGCGCCACCAATGCCAGCACAACAATTATCTCCACAAAAGTAAATCCCTGATTTTTTTTTCTTTTTTTGTTCATTACCCTTACTACCTTTCTATCACCGGCGGAGAGTTTATCACTTTACAATAAATACTGATAATATCCTGATTATGCGCTTCCGGTTCAGG
The DNA here is from genome assembly GCA_018817585.1 of Candidatus Omnitrophota bacterium. Taxonomy (GTDB): domain Bacteria; phylum Omnitrophota; class Gorgyraeia; order B26-G9; family B26-G9; genus JAHITE01. Next base: position 28,455 of record JAHITE010000097.1, on the reverse strand, counting down.
GCAAGCAAAAACTTTTTGGTTGTTTTTTATTGTAAACACATATTCTTTATTGCTGGCCGGACAGACAAATCTAGACTTTAAATATCCTCCATCATATAATTGCTGCATACTTTCCGGAAATACTTTATTCTCAGAATAATACAAATCAATACTTCTTTTTACCTGCCAAAGTCGGAAGATACAGCCATCAATTTTATAATCAGTTGCAAATCTCTGCCCAATTGCCCAAGGTTCAGGACTGGTAAAAGGACTATTTTGCCCAAAAACAAGAACCAGTAAGTAAAAAAAAAGGATCGCACTGATTCCCGCGCCAAAAACAACACAGAATTTTCTTACTTTTTTTGAATGAAAAATATTATTCTTCTTATTTTCTTCAGATAGTATTGCTTTCTGCTTTTTTTGCTTAAAATCAGCAAAAATTTCTTCCATTTCTTTATTTATATTTTTATCTTCCCCTGAATCGCTCACAATACTATCCTTTTTTCTTTAAAAGCAATTTAATTCTCGCTAATAACCTCGCTCCGTCAAAAGGTTTGGCAATATAATCATCCGCTCCAGCGTCAAGCCCCTGAACCTCACTATTCGCGTCGCCTTTGGCTGTCAGCATTACAATTGGAATCGAAGCTGTTTCCAATTTAGAGCGAATTTGTTTTGTGGCCTCAAATCCATCCATTAATGGCATCATTACATCCATTACGATTAAATCCGGATGATTGCGTACTGCCATTTCCAAAGCTTCTACCCCATTAATCGCTTCGATTGTATCAAATCCCGCGGTTTTAAGCCGCATGGCCACAAGCTTACGAATATTGTCTTCATCATCTGTGATCAGAATCAATGGTTTTTCTCTTTTTGTTTTTTGTTCTGGGGCATCAATCGGCATATCCACAACCGCTACTCTTGCGACTTCCTCAAGAGTACTTATCCCTAAAGCAACTTTCTCCATGCCGGATTCAGCCAGACTTTTCATCCCCGTGTTTCGCGCTTCCTGAGTAAGTACCGCGGCACTTGCTTTTTGGGAAATAAGATCTTGCACTTTTTTACTTAATTGAAATATTTCAAAAATCGCCGTGCGCCCAAAATAACCGCTAAATCCGCACTCTTTACAACCCTTACCTTTATAAAATTTTTCAATGTTTAGTTTTTTAATACTCTGCTCAAATTTGGCCCTTTCCTGCGCCTCTGGGACATACTCAGATTTACAATCCGGACAAATAACCCGCACTAATCTCTGGGCAATGATTAAAACAACCGATGAAGCAATAAGATAAGCTTCTAATCCTATATCATAAAGACGGCTGATAGAAGCCACCGCGTCATTTGTGTGCAAAGTGGAAAATACAAGATGCCCGGTCAAAGACGCTTTAAAAGCAATTTCCGCTGTTTCGCTATCCCTAATTTCCCCAACTAAAATAACATCAGGGTCCTGCCGCAGCACGCTGCGCAAACTAGTGGCAAAAGTAACATCCCGCTTGGGATTTACCTGTATTTGATTAACCCCATCCATCAAATATTCAATCGGATCTTCAATCGTAACAATATTTTTAGTTTCATTTTTCACAAACCCCAAAGCAGCATATAAAGTTGAAGTTTTCCCTGAGCCGGTGGGCCCGGTTACCAAAATCATGCCCTGCGGTCGAGTAAACAGAGTCTGCATCATCCCTACCTCTACCGGAGAAAATCCTATTTTGCTTAATTCTATTTTTGATTTTTGCGGATCCAGCACTCTTAAGACCACTTTTTCTCCATAATAAGTGGGGATTATCGAAACACGCAAATCGATTTTTCTATTTTTAAACATTATTTCCGCTCGACCGTCTTGCGGTTTTTTATTTTCAGCGATATCCAGATTGGACATTATTTTAATTCGCGCGACAAATTGCGAGTACATTTCTGTGGGTATTTTTAGGATATTTTTTAAATATCCGTCTATCCGATAGCGCACTTCCACAAAATTTTCCTGAGGCTCAACATGAATATCAGTTGCTCGGTTACGGATAGCATCACTTAATATAACTTTAACCAGCCGGACAACCGGAGAACACTCAGCCTGCAGCATCTCAGACTGTACAATGCCTTTGGCACTGCCTGAAGCCGCGACTTCGACTGAAGAATCTTCGGCAATATTTTTCAATAAATCATACAAAGAATCATCAACATGATAATATTTTTCAATACATATGGCGATATCGCTTTTGCTGGCTAAAAAAGGCTGGATTGATTTATTAACCAATAATTTAAGATCATCCAGCGCGATAATATCCTGCGGATTGCTCATTGCTAAAACCACATTTTCCGGCTCATTGCGCAAAGGAAATACTCCATAACGTTTAGCAATATCATAAGAAATTAAATTTACCACATTTGCGTCAATATTTTCCCCTTTTAAATCAACAATCGGCATTTGAAAAACATTGGAAAGAACTTCCAGCATATCTTTTTCACTAACAAAACCCATCTCCACAATAACATCCTGGATAGGAAGTTTCGCCCCTTGCTGTCTTTGCCTGGCTTCCCGCAACTGTTCATTATTAATCAGATTTTTTTCAACTAAAACCGCGGTTAATGATTTACGCACAAATCTCACCCTTTCTTACCTAATATTTCTTCGATTTTTTTCATCAATTCTTCTGATTTAAATGGTTTAGAAATATATCCTTTTATTTCTTCTTTTTCCATAAATTCTTTAATAACATTGTCCGCGCGCGCGCTCAATACCAGTACTGGGATTTCAGGAAAAGCAGAATCTTCTGCCAAACGCATCTCCCGCATAGCGATAATCGTACTATAACCGTCCAGCACCGGCATCATCACATCCAGCAAAATTAAATCCGGCTTAAAATCAGGGATTTTCTCTAAACATTCTTTACCATTAACCGCGGTCTGAACTTGATAACCATTTGCTTTTAATCTTAATTCTATGAGTTTGACAATATGCGGTTCATCATCAACAACCATTATTCTCTTTCCTAGCGATTGATTTGCCTGAGGATTATCATCATGAGCAGATTGCGGCTTAATTTCATCTTTTGACTCTATAGCTTCTTGTATTTTAGGCGTCTGGTTTGTTTCGTATTTATCTAGAATTGCCGCGATATCTTCAAGTTCACAAGGTTTACTCAGATACTCATCAGCGCCTACGGATTTAGCAAAAAAATCCTTCATCCCCGAATAACCAGTCAGGATAATTGTTTTCGTGGGAATATTATTTGTTCTGATATATTTTACCAGCTCTAATCCAGTCATTTCCGGCATATTATGATCCATAAAAGCCAAATCATAGTTATTGCTTATGATCATCGCCAATGCCTGCTTGCCATTTTCAGCTACATCAACATTATGTAATTTTTTCTGCAAAAAAAGCCGCATAAGACTAACTATTTCAGGGGTATCATCAGCAATCAGTATTTTCATCAAATCAATCCTCAGTTAAGCTAAAAGCCATAAAAGTTTTTTTAGTTGGCGGATATCAAACGGCTTCCCAATAACCGGAATCGCCTTTTTAGTTATATATTCATTTAACTTCTCAAATGCCACTGGCTGTCCGGACATTATCAATATTGGAATATCTTTGGTTCGAATATCTTCTTTTAAATGCCCAATAACTTCATAACCATTCATCCGCGGCATTTGCATATCCAGCAGCATTATGTCCGGAATATCTTCTTCTATTTTTGCCAAAGCATCCTGTCCGTCATTAACTGAGATTACATTAAGATAACCAAAACCGCTTAAAATATCTTTTAAAAGATGCACAACCGCGGCATCATCATCAACAATAAGAATTTTCTTTTGCGCCTGTTCTTTTTGCGCATCCACCAATGAATTCTGGGCTTGCTCAAACAAATTAATCGCCGAATCACTGTCTTGAGCATAAACAGCATAACCGCAGGAAAAAGCCGTATCCCAGTTGTCCTCATATTTAAGCAGAGATCCTTTAATTATCTTTTTAACTTTGTCTTTCCAAATAATTACATCCTGATTACCCGTATCACTTAACAATACTAATTGTCTTTTATTTTTCATAATTATCGGCTGGGCAAAACCAATTATTTGTTTAAATTGGGTAAATACTTCATCTAAAATCATATCCATTCTTTCCTTACCATATTTTTCCTCAATTGTCTTAAAATTATGGAAAGATATTAAAAACACCGTGCATTCTTTTTGTTCTTTTCTGGAAAATTTAAGCAACCGGTCAATAGATTCAATTACAATCGACTCAGCGGCTGTTTGCTTGGGCAAAGTAAAAATGAACTTCGTGCCTTTGTCCTCTTGACTTTCCACCCAGATTTCCCCTTTGTGTAAATCAACTATTCCCTTAGCAATCGCTAACCCCAAACCAGTGCCTTTTTCACCTGGCCCGTATACCCTGCCGACTTGTTTAAATTTCTCAAACACTTTAGCAATATCCTGTCGCGCGATACCTTTGCCGGAATCAATAACCGCGCATTCAACTTTATCACCTTTATCTACCGCGGATATCTCAACAAATCCCGTGCTTGTAAATTTCAAAGCATTGCCAATTAAATTAGTTAAAACCTGAATAATTTTATCCCTATCCGCGTACACCTCGATCTGCTCATGCGAAAAGCTGATTTTACCTTCAAGTTGCTTTTCTCTAAAACGAGGCGTAAAAGTATTTTGAACTTGTTTTATTAATCCCACGAAATCAATTGTTTGTTTATCCAGATCAACTCTTTTTGCTTCAATTTTAGACATATCTAATAAATCATTGATAATTCGCATCAATCTATCTACATCCTGTAAACACATTGACAGAAACTCTCTTTGCTCCGGAGTTGTTTCCCCTAATAATCCATCCAATACCTGGGAAACAGCTTCCCTAATCGTAGTCAAAGGAGTACGCAACTCATGCGATACTGTACTGACAAGATCATCTTTAAGCTGTTCTGCTTTTTTCCTTACGGAAATATCTTTTATAATATGCACTATTCTGTAAACTTGCAAATCAGCATTAAACAAAGGACAGGTTGTAACCTCAATGAATCTGCCTAATTTTTGATCATAAGTTTCTATTGTCTCAATTTTCTTTGTTGTAATTGATTTTTGATGCGGACACCCCGCCACACATTCCATTTTTCCATGTGCAATAGATGGATCTATTTCTATATTAAATGCCTGCGAATATGCTTGATTAAATCTAATAATATTATTATCAATATCAGTTATAACAATTAAATCAGTAAATGTATTGAAAGCACTTTCCCATTCCTCCGCTAATGCCCAGATTTTCACTTCAAACTCTTTACGTACGGTAATATCCTCGAAAATTTCAATACCACTGATTATTTGCCCACTACCATCACGCCAAAGATCAGCACTCTTAATTATATGACCAAGTGTTCCATCCTTTTTTCTTATTGCGTAGTCCCTGGCAATAAGCGGTTTTTTAATGTTATTATTATATAAATCGCATTTTTCATCGCAGGAATACTGGTCAAACATAAAAAAGGGTTTGCCCAATACTTCTGATGCAGAATAACCCGTTATTTCCTCTGCTTTTTTATTCCATTTTATTATATTCCGGTTTATGTCCACAAAAAAAATAGCGCTGGGAATTAAATCAAACAGCAATTCCCCTGAAAGATTATTAACATCCATAAATCAGACCTACTTTCATTATAAATTATTGCAGCCTTTAGAATCTTAGCTATGTGATTTTGATTTAATCTTTAGATAAATTTGGCAATATTACTCTCAGAATCACTTTAAACGGAAGTTTTAAATACTATTATATCTTCTTTTTATCGCCTAGAATATATTAATTTATTGTACAACACTTGATTTTTAAAAGCAAAACAAATATAATACTATAAATTAGATAAACTAATTCAAAGACAGCAAGGAGGATGATACCCATGTATAAAATAGTTTTATTACGCCATGGAGAAAGTATTTGGAATAAAGAAAATAAATTCACTGGCTGGACAGATGTGGATTTGTCAGAAAAAGGGATTACTGAAGCTGCCCAGGCCGGTAAATTACTCAAGGCAGAAGGCTATTCTTTTGATATCGCGTTTACTTCCGTGTTAAAAAGAGCAATCCGAACCCTCTGGATCACGCTTGATGGTATGGATTTAATGTGGATTCCGGTATTTCGCGACTGGCGCTTAAATGAACGCCATTACGGAACTCTCCAAGGCTTAAATAAATCAGAAACAGCTGCTAAATATGGTGATGAACAAGTCCTCGTATGGAGAAGAAGCTATGATATCCCGCCTCCCGAACTAAAAAAAACAGATGCTCGATATCCAGGCAATGATCCGCGTTATGCTGATTTAGCCCAAAGTGATATTCCCTTAACTGAGTGTTTAAAAGATACAGTTGAACGTTTTCTTCCCTATTGGCACGAAACCATTGCTCCGAAAATTAAAGCTGGAAAAAAAGTGATTATTGCGGCACATGGCAATAGTCTGCGCGCTTTGGTTAAATATCTGGACAATACTTCAGATGAAGAAATTGTAAAATTAAATATTCCCACAGCTATTCCTTTGGTTTATGAGCTTGATCAGAATTTAAAACCAATAAAAAGCTATTATTTGGGGGATCAAGAAGCGCTAAAAAACGCGATGAACGCGGTTGCTAATCAAGGCAAGGCAAAAAAATAGTTATAAATTACTAGTGATAAGTTATAAGTTATGAGTTAAAAGATTAAAAGCAGCGATTAGAAAAAATATTGTTTATAGTAAAAAAGGGCAAGCATCTAAGCTTGCCCTTTTTTTAATAACTAAACGCTATCCGCTAATCGCTGTTTTTCTAAAGTTTGCTTTTAAAATCAGCCCAGGGGAATTTACTGCCCGGACATTCGGTGTTAGCCCCTTTTACCTGGCCATGCCCTAGAATATTTTTCTTAGGAATTTTATAATATTTACGTAATCGATTAACTAAATAAATTAAAGAATCAATTTGTTTTAGCGAAACCCGCTCTTGGCTAAAATTTCCAACCAGGCAAATTCCAATTGCCCGGCAGTTCATATTGCCGGCTTTGCAATGAGCTCCATCTTCCTGCTTAATCCATCTGGGGGAAACCTCAATTTGCCCATCCAGCTTATCAGCAGTTCCATTAGCAATCACAAAATCATAGCCCAAACCGCGATTAAAACCACGAGCCTGATGCGATTTGTCAAAACCCAGAGCGCTGCCGGAATCAGTAGCACTGTGATGGATAATAATATATTTCCATTTCTTCGATGGATAAAGAGTTACCACCGGACGCACTGGCGCGGCTTGTGATATATTTAAACGCTGCCCCTTTTCCAACATGCTTGAATTTTTCAATTTATTTTCTCTGACAATATGCTCAATTGACACATCATACATTTTTCCAATCCGCCAAACCGTCTCCCCGGGAGCAACTACATGTACAATATTGCTCCGCATACCCGGCGGAAAAATTTCCGGCGTAATTCGCGGCTGGATAGGCGGCAATGGCATTGTTTTTCTGACTGGAGCTCTCGAACATGAGCTTAAACTTAAAACCAGAAAAATAATCAAGCAAATACATTTTAGTTTTTTAGTTTGAGTGAGAATATCCATATTCTAATGCTCATGTCCTATGCGCGGTGATTTTACAAATAATAAGGGAAATACTATATCACTAATACAACATGGCATCCACACTGAAATAAACAAAAAAATCATTATCGGCAAATAAACCGCCATACTCATCCCAACATCTTTTGCCATCAGAATATGAAACATGGAAGCAAAAGTACTGAGTAATACATGTCCCAAGTGCGGAAATTTTGTCGTTGGGTTAAAATAAGCGATGATTATTCCTAATAATGCCATGGAATTTATTAATAAAGGTTTTTCAATAAAACCAACATGCATATGAGCATGCGGCATATTCAATAATTTTTCACCGTAAAAAGGAATAACCGAATCACTTAAAGTCGCGATTCCGATTGAGCCGACATAGCCGATCACTAAGATAAAAAAAATATTACAGTTTTTCTTATCAATGGGACACTGATAACGTTTATACATTGCCGCGGTTGCTAAAGCACTTAACAATACATGTGCTGGATGAGAAATATAAAACAGATTTTCTGCCGTTTGATATGATATTTTATTAAACAAGAAAACAAGGATAATCCCGAAAACTGCTCCGATAAAAGTCATGGGAGCGTGTTCTTTTAATTCTTTGATAATTTCTTTAATCAGCATACGATTACTCCTTATAAATATTCTGAAGCAAGATAAGAACTACGGACATAAGCGCCGCTTTCCACATGAGTAAATCCCAGTTCCTCGGCTTTTTGCTTATAGAAAACAAATTTATCCGGATGAATAAATTCTTTAACTGGATAATGACTTTTACTCGGCGCTAAATATTGACCGATACTCAGAAAATCGCAACCAGTTTTTTTTATAGCTGTTAAAACTTCGGATAACTGTTTTTCTGTTTCCCCCAGGCCAAGCATGATCCCGGATTTTACATAAATATTACAATCAATTTCTTTAGCTGTTTTTAAAACTTTAAGCGATCTTTGATAATCCGAATCCGCTCTTACCTGACTATAAAGTTCTGGAACCGTTTCAATATTATGCGCGAAAATATCGCAACCCGCCTGGATTACTCGCTTAATTAACCGCGCGTCTCCCTGGAAATCCGGAACCAGAACTTCTACCTTAAGCCCTGGATTCAAAAACTTTAATCCTTTTATATTTTGGACAAATGCCTCTGCCCCGCCATCAGCTAAATCATCGCGTGTCACGCTAGTAATTACCACATGTTTTAACCCTAATTTTTTTACTGCCTCTGCCAATCTTTGCGGCTCATTAGAATCAATCGGTTGCGGAATCCCTTTTTTAACCGCGCAAAATCGGCATTTACGTGTGCAAATATTACCCAGGATAAGAAAAGTCGCTACTTTTGCTGAAAAACATTCACTGATATTCGGACAATGCGCTTCTTTACAAACAGTATTCAGCTCAAGCTGACCAAAAAGCCGGTGTAAATCCAAACACTTAGCTAAATCAATCTTTTTTTTAAGCCAGTCTGGTTTTCTTGTGGTTTCAATCGCGTTCATTTATAAGAACCTTAATATGCTAAGATTTTAGTCTTCTTGCTTTGTTGAAATACTTGCTTTCTTAAAATAATTCCATTGTTTGGTCTTATATTTTTCTTCACTTAAGGTATGCGCTAAATCTTGTTCAGCTCTGGTTAGAATCGTTTTTTTCAAGTTTACAGCATAGGACGATTTAAAAGAGTCTATCAATATCCTGGATACTTCTTTAAAACTAACACTTCTTTTAAGTTCATCTTGCAAGCAGGTAACGCGCTGCTCTACGCCTCCAAGATCCTCCTTTATAAAAGTTTTTATTCTAGGAAAATCCAATGTAAAAGGGATTGAGCCATGTTGAAAAATAATATCTTTCGAGCGTTTTTGGGCATTACCTCCAATTTTCTTACCATCAAGCATAATATCAAATTTTTCAGTTGTGGCAAAACAAAACTCTGATGAATCGCCATGCTGATAAGTTTCCGTATCTCCGGCAAAACAAGGCATAAATCCCATTTCTCGATAAGCGTTAAAAACAAAAGCCGTTAATATCCGAAAACTTTTTTTAACTGAATCAGAAAGATTTAAATCACTCTTTGTACAAACAAGACTATAGGTTATTTCATTATCATGAAATATTGCTTCACCTCCAGTAATTCGACGGACAAAAGGCAGTTTATGAATTATACATTGAGATAGATTTAAAACCTGATCAGGAGACTGCGAAGAACCTAAAGAAACAGCCGCTGGATGCCAGCTATATATCCGCAGAGTCGGAATCCCGCCGGTGGTATATACATAAGTCCGCAATATGGCCTCATCAATCGCCATATTTGTCACGGCATCGCTAGGTGGAGAAATTATCAAACGCCAATTAGTCATAAACCGAATATCCATTCGTAAACTTCAAATTACAAATTTATCTTTTAGGACTTCTGCCATCTAAGATTTAGGTCCCTAGCTGCTTTAGTCTCATCCAAACGTTTAACCGGCATATTATCCGGAGCATCGTGCAATTTTTGCGCGTCACTATCGCAAAGCTTAGCAGCCTCGATCATCAAATCGACAAAATTATCCAATGTTTCTTTAGACTCTGTTTCTGTTGGTTCAATCATCATTGCCTCTTTTACGATCAAAGGAAAATATACTGTCGGCGGATGAATTCCTTTGCTAATCAGGTATTTGGCTATATCCAAAGCGCTAACTCCTTTTTCTTTTTGCGCCTGAGCTGAAACAACAAATTCATGCATACATATTCTGTCATAAGAAATCGAAAAATATTTCTTTAACAAAACTCGGCAATAATTAGCATTTAATACTGCTCTTTCCGCTACATCTATTAATCCGGATTTACCTAAAAGCATAATATATGCGTAACTCTTTAAAATAACTCCAAAATTTCCACAAAAAGGAGCAATAAACCCTAACGATTTCGGTTTATCATAATCCAGAGAATATGTTCCGTCTGTTCTCATTTTTACGCGGGAAATCGGTAGAAAATCCTTTAATTTTTTAATTACTCCCACTGGACCGGCGCCAGGACCTCCGCCGCCATGCGGAGTGGCAAAAGTTTTATGTAGATTTAAATGCACTATATCAAACCCCAGATCTCCCGGACGAGACTTCCCCAATATCGCGTTAAGATTTGCTCCATCATAATAAACCAGCGCTCCAACCTCATGCGCCGCGTCACAAATACTTTTGATCTGGGAATTATATATACCCAAAGTATTAGGACAGGTCAGCATAACCCCGGCCACATCTTCATTAAGTTTGTTTTTAAATTCATCGATATCCATACAGCCGTTTTTATCCGTGGGAACAACAATTACTTCATATCCAGCAATTGCCGCGCTGGCGGGATTAGTTCCGTGGGAAGAATCAGGAACAATAATATATTTCCGCTGTTGTCCCTGGTAGCGATGATAAGCGGCAATAATCATAACTCCGGTTAACTCACCGTGCGCTCCGGCCAAAGGCTGCATTGTAAACGCGTCCATGCCGGTAATTTCAGAAAGCAAACGTTCTGTTTTATAAACAACTTCCAAAGAACCTTGCGCCAGCATCCCGCCGCCTCTAAGCTGCGGCATTAATGGGTGTAAATCCAAAAAACCGTCTAAAGCTGCTATCTTTTCCGTAAATTTAGGATTATATTTCATTGTGCATGATCCCAAAGGATAAAAATTACTATCCACTGAGAAATTCAGTCTGGATAAATTAGTATAATGACGCACCACGTCAAGTTCCGAAACCTCAGGTAGTTCCACGTCTTTAGCTCTGAGATATTGTTTGGGAAACTCTAAGTTCTGATTAACCGTACATGCCGGTAATTTTAATCCCTTACGCCCTTTTACGCTTTTTTCAAATATTAACTGCATAAAACCGCCTCTAAGCTTTCTGCCAGCTTTTTAATTTCTTCTTTTGTTCTTTTTTCAGTTACCGTGACTAAAAGATAATTATCCATATCTTTATAAAACCGTCCCAAGGGAAATCCGCAGGCAAAACCCTTTTCAATCATTTTATTCACAACTTCTCCGGCATTTTGCGGAAGCAATACCGTAAACTCATTAAACGTAGGCGTTGTTCTTTTAACTTCAACTCCCGGAATTTTATCCAATACTTCTTTGGCAAATTCACTGTTGCGATAATTGATCAAACTTAGCTCTTTTAATCCTTGTTTACCAATCAAAGACATATATATAATTGCCCGCAAAGCGCAAAGCGCTTCATTTGAGCAAATATTTGATGTTGCTTTTTCCCGTCTGATATGTTGTTCTCTTGCCTGAAGAGTCAGGACAAAACCTCTTTTATTATCTTTGTCCACTGTTTGCCCAACAATTCTGCCCGGAATTTTTCGGGCGTATTCTTTTTTTACACACATAAACCCCAGATAAGGTCCGCCAAAGGAAAGCGGAATCCCCAAACTCTGCCCTTCTCCAGTAGCAATATCAACTCCCATTTCAGCTGGTGGTTTCATCAACCCTAAAGCTATAGGATAAACCGATTGAACCAGTAAAGCTCCCAGAGAATGCGCTTTTTTAGCAATATCTGAATAATCATCGATTGCTCCAAAAAAATTAGGATTTTGCACAATAACGGCCGCTGTTTTATCATCCAGATGCCTGTATATCTGATCGCGGGAACTATGTCCATGCTCGACATCTGTTTCAATAAATTCAATAGAGAGATTTGTTGTATAACTATATAACATACTGCGGTATACCAGATTAACACCGCTATCAACAATTATTTTGCGTCTGCCGGTAATCCGCACGGCCATCATTGCTGCTTCATACAAAGCAGTACCGCCATCATACAAAGAAGCATTGGCCGCGTCCAGGCCGGTTAATTCGCAAATCGCGGTTTGATATTCAAAAATCGACTGCAGCCAGCCCTGTGAACATTCCGGCTGATAAGGCGTATAAGCTGTATAAAATTCTGATCTATTGCTTAAAGCATCAACTCCTGCCGGAATATAATGATCATAAAAACCCGCGCCCAAAAAGCTGATCAGGTTTGTCGCGTTTTTATTGGCAAGTTTTTTAAAATGTTCAATAACCTCAAACTCAGATTTTCCCTCAGGGATATTAAATGATTGGGCTCTCAGGTCAGGAGTTATATCCTTGAACAAATCATCGATTTTTTTAACCCCGATAGTTTTGAGCATTTCACTTATTTGTTCTTTTGTATGCGGAGTATATGGCATTACAGGTTTTCCTTTAAATAGTTTTTATATGTCTCAGCATCCATAAGATTTGCCAGCTGAGATTCTTCAGTTAGTTCAATTACCAGTAACCAGCCTTGATCATACGGCGATTGATTAACCAGCTCGGGATTTGCTACAACTTGCTTATTCACTGCCGAGATTTTTCCCGATAATGGCGCGTAAACATCTGATGCCGCTTTAACTGATTCTATTATTGCGATCTGTTTAAACTGTTTACATTGAACATGTAAGGCTGGTAATTCCACAAAGGTGATATCGCCAAGCTCATGCTGCGCGTGGTCGCTGATTCCCATTTTTGCCAGATTACCGTCAATTTTCACCCATTCATGTTCTTTTGTATAAAACAATCCTTCTGGTACATTCATGATTTACTTCCTTTCATTATGCGCGCAAACTTCCTTTTTGGTAGAAAGGCCTTTTAACCACTTTGGCATTTATTTTAATATTTTCAAGCAGCAGGATTATTTCAGTTCCGATCGCGGTAATTTGGGTTTCAAGATAACCCATACCAATGCCGCAGCCCAAACTGGGCGAATAAGACCCGCTGGTCACAATCCCGATTTTTTGATTATTAGCGAATATTTCATAATCATGCCGCGGAGCGCGTCTTGATTCAGTTTGAAAACAACATAACTTTTTTTCCAAGCCCTGCTTCTGTTTTTTTTCAATAGCAGTTTTCCCGATAAAATCTTTTTTCATATCTACAAAACTTGTTAAACCTGCTTCCAGCGGAGTAGTTTTTTGATTAATATCTTGGCCATAGAGCGGGTAACCTACTTCCAATCTTAAAGTATCTCTGGCGCCCAAACCCGCTGGCTTAACTTTTTTGTTTTCCAACAGCAAATTCCACAATTCAATGACTTTATCATTATTTACATATAATTCAAAACCCAGTTCACCCGTATAACCCGTGCGGCTGATAATAATATTTTCTCCCAGCACTGAAAAATAATCAAAAGCATAATAATCTAGTTTTAAAATCCCCTCACCAGCTATCGCAACCAAAACATCACGGCTGAGCGGGCCTTGCAAATCAAGCTTTGCCAATGAATTAGACACATTTTCCAGCTTAACATTATTCCTGGCTAAGTTTTTCCGCAAATGTTCAAAATCCGCTGCTTGGGTTGCGGCATTTACAACCAGCATCCACTTATTCTGCTCTATGCGATAAATAATAACATCATCAATTATTCCCGCATTATCATTGAGCATAAACCCGTATCTGCAGGTTTTAAGCGGCATACCCACTAAATTCTGGGTTAAAATTTTATCTAAATTGCTGGACAATGCATCAGCCTGAATCAAGAATTCACCCATATGACAAATATCAAACACCGCGCAATTATTCCTTGTCCATTGATGCTCATTGATTATGCCTTCATATTGTATAGGCATAAGCCATCCGCCAAAAGGAGCACATTTCGCGCCTAATTTATTGTGTTGTTCAAATAAGGGAGTTTTTTTATTTTCCATATACTTTAATACCAAAATAGTGATCGGTTAGACATTTCAAGATATCATAATCTATATATAATTTCAAGCATTTTCAGTTAAAAAGAGACCAAATGACTGTCTTGTCCCGCCTTTGTGTAGCGGGGGTATTGCGTAGAACGTCGTGCGTATTGCGCAAAAACACTCAATACAGGTTTCGCGGTTAGGGGGACGATGCCCGTTTCGTTTCAAGGCAAAGTCTATCGGCTTTAAATTTATTTTTCTAACCGTAACCATTAAACATTACCGATACGGGCTTCGTAACCGATTACCTTTTACCCGCTCTTTTTCTATCTTCCATTTTTTAGTTTTAGTCATTTGAGTTTATTTAGAGTTTAGAAATTAGTAATTAGTAATTTGTTTTCTGTTCTACGCTTTTCACTCATAATTCATTAGTCATTCATAACTGCTTTTGCGTCCTTCGTCCCTCAGCCTTCGGTTTAATGCTTTTCCTAATCGCTAACCGCTATACGCTAAACCCTGCTTTTAAGGCTATGTCCATAACCTTGAGCAATAGTTCGCCCCAATGATATTGCCATAGCGCCAACACAGCCGTGACAGTCATCTGGCTGTTCTTTAATACATATTTTATCCGGATATATCCGATAATGTTCTCGATACTCCTGCGGAGTCAAATTAGGCATAAGCACATTAGCTCCGCAGCGCAATATCTTTTGTCTGCCTTGTGGATCAATTGATCCCACGGCAGTTGTTGCCGGCAAATGCGTATTCTTTGTTAAAATCCGCGCTAAAGCAATAACTTTGCTCATCATTTCTATTGTGCCTTTATTATCAGCTTGCAAAGGTGTTTCCGGATTAGGGATAAACGGGCCGATCCCAATCATATCCAGATCAAGATCCAGCATTAAAAGCAAGTCCTCAGCAATTATTTCCACAGTCTGTCCTGGCAAACCAACTATGCAGCCTGATCCTATCTGAAAATCAGCTTTTCTTAGATCTTTTAAACATTGAATTCTCGCTTGATAATCAGAATCTGGCTTTATTTTTTTAAACAATTCCTGATTCGAAGTTTCAAAGCGAAGTAAATAACGCTCCGCACCTGCCTGGCGCAGTTTTTGATAATCAGCCAAACACCGCTCGCCTACTGATAAAGTAATCGCGCAATCTGTCTGTTGCTTGATTTCCCGGACAATATAACACAATTGTTCAATCGAATAAGCCGGATCTTCTCCTGACTGTAAAACAATGGTTTTATAATTAAGCACCATTGCGGATTTGGCAATATCAATGATTTCCTGGCTTGGTAATCGATATCTGAACACAGCTTTATTATCTTTTCTTAATCCGCAATAAAGACAATCGCGCGCGCAGTAATTAGAAAACTCAATTAAGCCCCGGAGATGTATTTCATCTCCACAATAAAATTTTCTAATTGTATCCGCGAAGTTAAACAGTATTTCTTCCGCCTTGGTTTGCAAAAAATATATTATATTCCGCTTTAAACTTTGCCGATTTGTAGTCAGAACAATTTGATACAACCCCGCGATATAGCTTTGCTGTTCAGCACTTAATTTACTGACGCCATATATAATAATCCCATATTTTTTCTCAAGCGCTATCAGTTTTGCGTCAACTATCAGCTCCTGACTAATATCTTGGCCAAAAACAAATTCCCATCTATTTTCCTTAATATTAATAAACCGCACTCTCACTGGATACAACTGCTCAATGCATTCAGTTAAATGCCTGAGTTCTGAATATTTACCTTGATTTAAATTTTCTGTTTGCTTAAAAGTATAGATCTCGTTCGCCATTTTTCACCCGATTATAATAGTCCATAAACTGCTCGAAAATATCCGGCAATGTTTGCTTTATTTCCTGAATCTCTTTAGCAATTATCTCTTCTGCTTTAGTCCTTGTCTGCTCTGTAGCAAAATCATCAACCCATTCTTGAAAAGTTAAAACCGCGTTAAGCTTGCAGAACTTTCCTTCTTTACCGCTGCGCAGCATATCCATGATGCACTCCCCAGTCCGGCCGCAGCGGTATCCCGCGGTGCAAAAAGAAGTAATATATCCCATCTGAATATATTCATTGATCAGTTCTTCCAAACTGCGCGTATCTCCGAGTATAAACTGCTGTCTTTGACCTTGCTGATTCTCAGTCTTATCACTATATGATCCAATCGCTATTTTAGTAGACGCGTCGGTTTGGGTAATGCCTAAAGCAATAGCCTGCTTTCTGATCTCGGCATTTTCCCGGGCAGTGATGATCAGCCCGGTATGCGGTACTGCCAGTCTTAAAACCGTAATAATTTTTTTAAAATCCTCATCTAAGACTTTATATTCTAAATTCTCAGTAAGCGGAGTATTATCCGCTGGTTCAATTCGCGGAAAAGAAATTGTATGCGCGCCTACTCCGAATTTTTTTTCTAATTCCCGATTATGGCTGAGCAGTCCCATGATTTCAAATTTCCAATCATACAATCCAAATAATACCCCTAAACCCACATCATCAATTCCTGCTTCCATTGCTCGGTGCATGGCATAAAGCCGCCAATTATAATTACTTTTAAGTGTATTCTCAGGATGCACATTTTTATATGTTTGAGGATGATAAGTTTCCTGAAAAACTTGATAGGTTCCTATCCCCACCTCATGCAAACGTTTTAATTCTTCGATCGAAAGCGGCGCGGCATTAACATTAACTCTTCTTATTTGCCCAATACCTTTAGCGGTCTTTTCTCTTATGCCGTAGATTGTTTTAACTGACTCAACCATATAATCAATATCCGTGATCGGATGCTCGCCATAAACCACAACAAGACGCTTATGCCCAATTTGGCCGCAAAGCACTCGGACTTCTTTTTCAATCTCAGATAATGAGAGTATCTTTCTTTGATTTGTATGATTGTCTTTTCTAAACGCGCAATAAAGACAATTATTTACGCAAGCATTACCTAAATATAAGGGCGCGAAAGTAACAATTCGATTATCATACACTTTCTTTTTAACTTTTAAAGCTGTTTGCCGCATAAGATCCCATAAATCAGGATCAGTAACATTTAAAAGGCAAGCCGCATCTAGCGCGCTTAGCGTCTGTATCCGCATCGACTTTTCCAGAATATTAAGAATAGTTGCTTTATCTGGATTTTTTGTTTTTTCAATCAAAGCATTTATATTCTCTGGATCAATAAAATTATTTCCATTAGATAAATATTTATCGATTTGCTCTTGTTTTATCCGTTGATTAGTCCAGTTTTTAGGTTCTTCGGTTTTTAATTCCATTACTTCCTCCGTTTAATAATTTTTCTGTTTTTTTATAAGCATCAAGCGCCGCGGGAAAAGGGCTCAAAACTCTTTCCAGCACTCCCTGCAGCTTGGCAATACATACTCCATAATTACTAATCCCTACGCCAGCCCGCTCAGCCTGCGCTATCCGGCTTAACATTGCCCGCCGATTAACCATGCATCCTCCGCAATGAATGACTAGCTTATACTCCGCGAGATTTTCCGGATAATCACTGCCGCAACAAGTATTAAATATGATTTCCGCCCCAGTATACTGCCGAAACCAACGCGGTATTTTAACTCGGCCAATATCATCTTCAATCGGATGATGTGAACAGCTCTCAGCAATTAAAATCTTATCGCCTGATTTAAGCGTATCTATTATCGCGGCCGCCTGCGCTGCTTTTATTAAATTCCCTTTAAATCTAGAAAATAAAATTGAAAAAGTAGTACATTTAACATCTGGCGGCGTATCGGCCGCCATTTTTAATACAACCTGAGAATCACAAATTACAATATCCGGCTTGGCTACCATATTTTTCAGAACATGGGCATATTCTCTTTCCTTAACCACAATACTGATCGCGTCATTATCTAAAATTTCCCGAATTGTCTGCACCTGGGGTAAAATCAAACGCCCCTTTGGCGCTTGCAAATCAATCGGCACAATCAATACCGCCCAGCCTGCTGCCGGCACAAGATCACTGATTAAATCTCCTGGCTTTAAAAAATCATCCGGACAAACATCAATCAGCAGTTTTTTAAAACTATTAATCGTCTGATCCTGATTTTCCCGATCAATGCTTGAGCAAGTCAATATTTGTCGCGAAAAAACTTTAATCTGCCGCAGATAGGCAGCATCCGGATTACTTAGATCAGTTTTATTAATAACCACAACCAAAGGAATATTTTCCTGTTTAGCTTTTTCAACAATTAAAATTTCATAATCCTGCCAAATACCGGCTTCCACAATAAGCACCGCGATATCCGCTCGTTTAAACACAGCGTATGTTTTTTTAAGTCTCTGTTCTGAAAGCGCTGAGGCATCATTGATTCCCGCTGTATCTAAAAAAACAATTGGCCCTAAAGGCAATAACTCCATTGTTTTTTCCACAACATCAGTTGTTGTCCCGGCAATCGGAGAAGTTATCGCCACATCCTGCAGACTCATATAATTAAGAAATGTCGATTTACCAACATTCATTCTGCCAAACAAGCCAATATGCAGACGCAGTGATTTTGGTGTTTTATTCATTTTGCTTATACCCCAATGATATAATATTATCCGGATCCAGCACTTTGGATACTAAATCCTTGCCTAGTTTATCTTGTAAAAAATCGCTTAAACATATATCGCTCTTTTCTTTAAGCCGGATAAACTCCTGAACTAATTCTGTGGCTTTTTCATATCCCAGATAAGGGAGAAACGCGGTTATTAAACCAAAACTTTTATTTAAGTATTCGCCGCATACTTTTTCATCAGCCTTTATCTGCATCACATGTTTGGATAGTATTTTATTCGCGTTGATTAATATATCCAAAGATTCCAGGATTGAATCAGCTAACAGCGGCATAAATTCATTGATCTGAAAAGTACTTCTGCTTACTGACTCGGTGATTAAAAAATCATTAGCAATTACTTTTAAACCTGCCTGAATTATTGCTTCCATAATTACCGGATTAATTTTGCCTGGCATAATCGAAGATCCAGCCTGCACAGCCGGTAATTCTATTTCTTTAAGCAAATGAAGCATTCTCAAATCTTGCGATATTTTAATCAGGTTTTGCGCGTGAGCTTTGATAATTCCCGATACTTCCCCAAAAGCATCACTATTCGCTGTATTATCCACCAGATTCTCCGCCCGGCAAATTCCCAAATTTGTCAGCGTTCTCAGTTTTTCAATTACTAGAAAAATATAATCGCGCGGAGCTGTAAGCCCGGTGCCAACAGCTGTGCCGCCGATATTGATTGTGCGAATGCGTTCCTGGGATTTAAACATTCGCCATCTGTCCCGGCCAAATGCCTCAGCAAAACCCGAGAACTCAAGCCCCAGAGTTATCGGCACAGCATCCTGCAATTCAGTCCTGGCGATTTTAATAATCCGGGCGAATTCTTTTTCTTTAACCTGAAACGCTCCCTGCACTTTAGCGATCTGCTCACTCAATAAATTCAATTTATAGATCACCGCGATTTTCAAAGCCGTGGGATAAACATCATTTGTTGACTGATGTTTATTAATATCTTCAATTGGATGAATCAAAGTATAATCCCCCTTTTTTTCATTCATTGCTTCAATCGCGATATTAGCAATAACTTCATTAATATTCATATTTGTCGAAGTCCCTGCTCCGCCTTGTAAAGCATCCACAATAAACTGATCATTGTGCAACCCGGCATGGATCTCATCACATGCCCGGCAAGTCAAATCAGCTTTTAGCTGATCAAGATAGCCCAGCTCTGCATTGGCCATGGCACAAGCTTTTTTTACCAAAGCCAAAGCATGAATAAGTGAAATATTTATTCTATATCCGGTTATGGAAAAGTTTTCCCAAGCTCTTTGCGTATGTATTCCCCAGTATGCGTCTTGACAAACTTCTTTACTGCCTAAAAGATCGGTTTCAATCCTGTTTTCCATAAATCCCTCTATTTATTTTGTGAATTTTGTTTGCTCAATGCGGATTTAACCGAAACTCCGGCTATATTGCCCAATCTACCGGTCATTGTCCCTAAATCATCAGTCGTAATATCCACAGTCAAGGTAATAACACTACAGTTTCTTTCCTTATATGGCAAGCCTACCCGAGCGATAATATTATCGCCGTATTCTGAGAGAATCTGATTAACCGCAGCAGCCTGTTTTTTCCGATCTTCAAGAATAATTCCAACAAAGCCAAGCCTTTTTTCCATAATAATTCATCTCCTATTTTTATCAGAAATTGTAGGGGAGGGCCTTGCGTCCTCCCGTATATTAATATCATTCCATTGTCACGGGCCGGCGCAAGACCGGCCCCTACATACCGCTGTTTTATAAAAAAACCCAACCTTAAATACTCCTTAAGGTTGGGATATAATCAAATTAAAACTTTTTTCCCGACCCTTGGCTTTAGATTTAACTAATCCTTACCGCAGGATGCTATAACTAATTTATTACACTTAACACTTAATAAAATTTATTACAAATACGCGTTTTTGTCAAGATATTTAACATAATCAGCCACTGAATCATCTAAACTGGAAAATTTAAAATCACAACCAGCAGCTTTAAGCTTATCCATATTGGCACAAGTATAGTACTGATATTTCGGCTGCAGATAATCCGGCATATCTATATAATCAATGACCGGAGCCTTTCCCAAAGCTTTAAACATGGCATTGGCCAGATCATTCCAGGTCTGAGCCTTACCTGCTCCCAAATTAAAAATCCCAGCTGCTTGAGGATTATTAAACAGCCAAAACATGACTTCTACCGCGTCTTTTATATATATAAAATCTCTTTGTTGCTGACCATCTTTATAATCCTTATGGTAAGATTTGAATAAACTAATACTGCCCTTATCTTTTACTTCATTAAACTTTTTACAAACAACACTGCTCATATCATCTTTATGATATTCATTTGGCCCAAAAACATTAAAAAATTTAATTGCCTGAGCTTTTTTAGCAAATCCATTGTTCTGCATCCAAAGATCAAACATCTGTTTTGAATAGCCATACATATTCAGCGGTTTAAGCAGATTAATATCTTGTTTATCTTCATAACCGCAAGCTCCGTCGCCATATGTCGCCGCGGAAGATGCATAGATAAAAGAAGCTTTATGCAAAAAAGCCCACTGCGCCAAAATTTTCGAATATTCATAATTGTTCTGAATAAAATAAGCTCCGTCTTTACAAGTAGTTGAACTGCATGCCCCCATGTGTATGACTTTTGTCGGAACAGGCAGTTTATCTTCAACTACCAGTCTTAAAAACTCATCTTTTTGAATATAATCAGCAAACCT
The DNA here is from genome assembly GCA_018817585.1 of Candidatus Omnitrophota bacterium. Lineage (GTDB taxonomy): Bacteria > Omnitrophota > Gorgyraeia > B26-G9 > B26-G9 > JAHITE01. The sequence goes on along the minus strand of JAHITE010000097.1, from coordinate 6,957 downwards.
TTTACCAACCAGATTTTTCCATTTTTCAGTCTGATCAAGCTCATCAACAACAATAATATCATCAATTCCCTGACTGTTTAATTTCCAAAGAAATCCGCTACCAATAAATCCTGCTCCGCCAGTTAAAATAATCATCCCAACTCCCTGTTAATTTATTATCTTTATTTACCCGTATCTTATTATAGCAAAAAACGGTTTATTCGCAATCAAAAGAAACAAGTTTCAATTCGCGCATATCAGAATCCGCAAAATGCAGTTTTGCTGATTCCAATGGAGTACCTTTGCCCTGTTCTTTAAAAAAATAAGTTAATATCTCGGGATTTATCTCAGTAAACAGCCCCATTTTCAGATAAACATTTGTTATTTTCCGCGTATTGTTTTCATCTGCCAATTTCAGCAAATCCTGAAAAAGATTTTTGATCACATGCATTTCATGCATAAAAGCCTCCGCTTGGACTACAGTTTTATTTTAGCAAACTTTTTTTTATAATTTCAATAATTTGGTCCGCGGTTTTTTTAACTTCTGCTGAGAGCCCTTCGCCCAAACAAACTGATTCAGGCTGAATGCCAATAAAATATATTGCTGTTTTTATGCTTTGACTGATTACCCCGCTAATAACATTCAAGGGAATAGCGTGAGTACTCAAAGTTGTCTGGGGAATTTTATCTTCCGGAATTATCCGCGCTTGCCCGAAATTGCCTCTAAAATCAGCAGCATCGATAATCAATATTTTTTGCGGCGCGAGCTTAATAACATCTTCGATAATATTTTCCGGATTATAACCCGCGTTTATCAGCTTTAAGCCTTTTATTTGTTCAAGCCCCTGCGCGATATAAGGCCCGACTCCATCATCTGTCCTAAAAGAATTCCCGACAGCAACAATCAGGTCACTGTCGGGATTAATCTTTAATAATTCAAGAATATCAGCAGTCAATGTATTTAACATCAAGAAAATGTGCTGAACAGGAAATACAAGGATCATACGCCCGAACCAGCATTTCCATGAGCAAAGTTATTTCATCTTGTTTTTTATCCAAAACTTCCGGAACAAGTTTTTTCATATCATATTCAATATTATTTAAATTCTGCCCGGTAGGAATAATACAGTTAGCATTTATAATTTTACCTTTATTATCCACTTCATATTCATGAAACAGTATTCCGCGGGGAACTTCTACCGCGCCCACGCCTTTTCCGGCCTTAACCGGTATCTGGCCATTTTCATTTAAACCAACTGTAATTGCCTGGGCATAATCAATCCCCTCATTTTTAAATTCTTTAAGGATTTTAATTGAATCTTCCAAGCTATGAATACATTCAATAAGCTGAGCCGCTGTATTTAAAAACGGATTAGCCGTTATTGGTTTTAAACCAATTGCATTCGCTACTTTTTTTGCTTTAGGATGGAGTTTTTCAAAATTAAGATTCACTCGAGCTAAAGCCCCAACCATATACGAATCACGACTGGCTTTGGTATGCTTTGCCGAAGAATGCGGTACAATAAACTCATTGGTAATCTTTTTATAATCATGCTTATCCATGCGCAAACCATCAGTTGAGCCAATATCTCCCTGTAAAAGCGGATACTCATCTGTATCATTTACCAAGCCCACATATTCGGTTTCCCTTTGAAATTCCGGAAATTTAAGACTTGCTCCCAGCTCAATAGTCGGAGCCATATCAACCTGAATGCTTTCTAATATTTCCAGCATGGCATCCAGTTCTTTTTCTTTTGGCAGCTTAGTGAATCCGCCAACAATTGCCGAAATCGGATGCACATGCCTGCCCACTAAAATATCACACACATCATTACATGCTTTTTTCATACGCAAGGCTCTTCTAACAACATCATTATGAGTATGAATTAACGGCACAAAACTTTTTACTCCTAAAAGATCTGGAGCAACCAAAAGATATATATGCAAAATATGACTATCCAGATTTTCCAAATGTAATAGCAGTTTTCGCAGTTTAATTGTCTGCTCTGTTGGTTGAAACCCAATCGCGTCCTCAGCCGCCTGAATTGAGGCTAAAGTATGTCCGCAAGCGCAAATTCCGCAAATTCGGCTGGTAATATGCTGGGCTTCGAAGATAGAACGTCCTCTGAGCATACCTTCAAAAAATCGTGGTGACTCGACGATATCCAAGCGGCATTCTTCCAATTTGCCGTTTTTAACATTTACCACAATATTTCCATGACCTTCTACCCGGGTCAGATACTCAACATTTACTTTTACATTTTTACTCATTAGTTTTCAACTCCCCTAACTCACGCGGCTTGTTGTACATGTTTATTTTATTTTCTATCCATTCCAAAGAAATATTATATTTTTCCATAATATCCTTCTGGCCCTTTTCCGCGGGATTGCTAACAATTCCCCGACAGCCGTAACAAATATTCCCATTATTAATACACCAAGAATTGCATCCAGCGCGTGTAACCGGCCCCATACAAGCAATTCCCTTATCATACATGCATTCATTTTCATTTAGTTTACATTCAACACAAACCGCGTTATCCGGAACATTATAAGCAATGCCCATTAAAGCCGATTTTAAGACTTTAACAAATTCCGGGATATAAACCGGACAACCCGGAACAAAGTAATCAACTGGCACAACCTGATGCACTGCCCGAGTGGGAATAGTGTCAAAATGTTTTGCGTCTTTTTGATAAACATATTCTCTAATATCTGTTAAATCAAAGTTGTTTTTCATTCCATTAATTCCGCCAATAGCAGCGCAAGATCCGAAAGCAATCAGCACTTTAGCAGTTTTCCTAATCTTTTTAATTCTTTCTATTGCATGATGGGTAGTAATACTACCTTCAACAATAGCTACATCATACGTGCTAGATTTTTCCGACATTACCTCTCGGAATTCGACAACATCAATAAGGTCTAAAACATCAAGTAATGTTTCCCCCATATTTGCCACTTGGAGCTGACAACCTTCGCAACAGGTAAAATCAAAAAACGCAACTTTAACTTTTTTCATAATTATAATGCCTCGTGTTTTCCCTTTATCTGATCATAACTATATACCGGGCCATCCTGACAGCAATAATGTTCGCCGATTTGGCAATGCCCGCATTTACCCACTCCGCATTTCATATGCCGCTCCAAAGATAAAAGTATTTGTCTTTCCGGAATGTTTTTCTTCAGCAATTCAGCAATAACAAATTTGTACATTATCGGAGGCCCTACTACAATCGCGAATGTCCGGGCGATATCAAGATTAACTCCGGGAATTAAAGAAGTAATTAAACCCACATTGCCTTTCCAATCCGGATCAGACCGATCAACCGTACATTGAAAATTTACATCCAACCGCTCTTCCCATTGTTTTACTTCATCGCCAAACAGCATGTCTCGAGGTGTTTTACAGCCAAGCAGAATATTCACTTTGCCATAATCCCGCCGATTATCAATAACAAAATTAATCAATGAGCGCAACGGCACAATACCCAGCCCTCCGGCCACAAACAATAAATCATTACCTTCTAGAATGTTGGTCGGAAAACCATGCCCAAACGGACCGCGGATACCGACAACATCACCTGCCTCAAGATTATGCAGCGCTTTGGTTAAAATTCCGCTATTTCTTACTACCAGCTCAAAGGAACTTCTTTTGGTCGTAGGTGATGATGAAACAGAAATCGGTGCCTCGCCAATCCCCGGAATCGAAATCATCACAAACTGCCCCGGCTCATGATCGAGAACTTCACTGCCAGCCAAAGATATTTCAAAAAACTTTTCCAATGCGGTCATTTTTTTGGCACGAATGATAGTTCCCTTTTTAACTATATACTCGGACTCTTTAAGCGGTACTTGTATCATTTTTTTTCCTCTGCTAAAGCATTGACGGTTTCTTTTAATTTTATCTGAGCCATGCATGTTCTGGTGCATCTACCGCAGCCAGTACAAAAATACCGGCTGAATTTATCTACTGGATAATTAAATTTCCGCATATAACGATGTTTCTGACGATTCGCGCGCTCTTCCCGAAAACTTTCGCCGCCGGCTACTTTGGCGAAATCTTCATTTTGACAAGAATCCCAAACACGAATACGCGAACCAGTATTAAAATCAAGATTCATCTCATCTTTAATATCAAAACAATAACATGTTGGGCAAACATTTGTACAGTTTCCACAAGCAACACATTTAGCGCCAATGTCTTTCCAGACTTTACTGTTAAACGAGTTTTCAAAAACAGCTTTTAAATCACTATGCTTTGTATTTAATTCATTTTTAAATATTTCTCTCTTTTTCGTCCGCAATTCTTCCAGCTCTTTTAAATTATCATCATTAGCTTTGCTGAAAAGACTTATTTCCTCTATGATTTTTTCACCCATTAGAGTATTAACATGGATAATAAAACTATCATTGAGCTCAGTAAAAAACAAATCATATCCCCCATTCGGAATATGATTATCCATTGCCGCGCAGCTGGCAAATTCATCACAATAAGCATTACACTCAAAACCAATTATTGTAATTTTATCTTTTCTGACTATATAATTAATATCTTTAGGTTTATTAGTGAAAACCATATTCAGGCATTGAATTCCCGCCAAATCACAAGTATGCACTCCAAAAATTGTTATTTCATTGTATTCTAGTACCGGAGTCCATTCAAATTTAGCTTTATTGAATTTCATAATTGTTTCTTGCTGCGGCATAAAATATTTTTTCGGAGGCAAAATCGTGGGTATATATTGCAAAGCTATTTCTTTGCCTGTAGTTACTTCTTGAAACGCGAAACTCTTTTTGCCCTTTTTAACCGGAGCGACAACTGTTTGCATAAGAGCAAGCTTAGCAATGAAATCATTAAAATCTTTCTTCTTCAGTACTACATATTTTTCCATATAGTCTACCCTTTATTAATGATTTAGAAAGTATTTAGTAAATATTTAACCATAAATTGAAATTCTAGTCAAACATATTTTCAGCAGATCATTTAAATACAGGTATAAATTAACTACAAACCAAGTTGCGATAAACAATTGTGTTAAGCTTTAAGTCTTTCTTTTACAAGCGCGCTTGTCTTTCTAGCATCCGCGCTAATTCCGACTTTAGCTAAAACCTCTTTCATCACTTTTCCCATGTCCTTTTGAGACACAGCACCTGTTTCTGCTATAGTTTGATCAATTATCTTAATTAGCTGCGCTTCAGCCATAGGCTGAGGCAAATATTCAGCTATAATCAACAGCTCTTTTTCTGCTTTAACAATAATATCCTGCTTGTTTGCGGCAATCCCGCTTTCCTTGGTTTCAGTCAATTGCTTTTGATTTTTTTTAAGTACGGAAATAACTTCTTCATCAGACAAAACATCTTTTTTTAAATCAATCGCTATGTACTTCATTGCGGCTCTTATAAAATTTAAAAGCTGCGCCCGCTCTTTATCTTTACTTTTAAGAGCAGACACATAATCATTATAGATTCTTTTTTCCAGTGTAAGTTCATTCATAATTAATTTAGGATAACACAAAAAGTTATTTTTAAAAACATTTTTTTAAAGTTTACTTTTTTGCTCCAGGATTTCCCTTTCTTTTTTTGATAAACTGGCAATACCTTGTTTAGATATTTTATCCAGGATTTCATCAACTCTTTGATTAATATCCCTTAAATCATTCTGCTGTTTAAGCTCTTTTTTTCTTTGCCTGGACTCCTCCCAACGCGCAAAACCGCGCGCAAAACCGGCAAAACCGCAAAACCGGGGTCAGGCAACGCAAAACCGGGGTCAAACGCAAAACCGGGGTCAGACCTCCACTTTAGAAGTTATCATTATCACTACTTCCCTTAACTTCTTATCTTTATCCACTTGTCTTGTAAAATCTACAACAGCTTTGCTTATAGCTGAAAATTTCATGTTGAATATTTCCCCAATCTGATTATTAGTAAGATTAGTTTTCCGTCGTATTAAATATATTGCCATCTTCTTCGCTGTCATCGGCCGTTTTTTATTTGTCTTAATTTCTTCTGGTATCTGCTTAAAATGTTTGGCAACTATGTTTATTATATCCGTCGGATCTGTTTGTAAAAAAACCTCTCTTTTATACGCAAAATCTTTTTCACTCGCTTGATTTGCTATTTCATCCAACTGCTCTTTGATAAATTCCTTGCCTCCAAGCAGAAATCCTGCATATACTTTTTCCATTAAATTCTCTTTTTCTCCTATACCAGCTTTTACAAAACTAATATATTCTTTGATCCCCATGCCTAAGAGTCTCTTTGCCTTGGTAATATCAACTATCTCATTATCATTAGACTTACTAAGATATGCACGATAGCTTGACCATTTATATTCCTCTGGACTATTTACTATCCGCGCCTTTACTGGATTTAGATGTATATATCGGCTCAGTTCTTTGAAATACTCATCAGCTTCTACTATTATTGATTTGTATCTACCTTGAAACACGTGCCCGCATTTACCTCTTTTTTTATTATAGTAAAGGGTATACGAACTATTTATAGTTTGCATTATTCTGGATAGGTTTGGCTGGGTTGTTTCTAATAGCAGATGATAATGATTGCCCATCAGACAATAGGCATATAAATAAAATTTGAACTTTTCTTTTGCTCTTATTATATACTCTAAAAATCTCTCGAGATCAATCTCACTCAGGAAGATTTTCTTCCGATCATCTCCCCGGCTGGTCAGATGATATAATATTCCTTCTCCTTGCAATCGATATGGTCGGGCCATATTTTTATTTTATTATTACCTTCCACTCTTGTCAACTACTTTCTAATGTGGAGGTCTGACCCTGTGTTTTGCTGTGTTTTCCTGTGTTTTCCTACAAGGACTTGACCCCCTTTACTCCTAATCCCATTTTCCCCGTTTTTGTCGGCTCCCATTCTTTTTTTAACGTGACTCGGTGCAGTTTTTTTGCTATCATAATAATGCCTCCATGGTTTTCACCCTTTGGGTGAAGGTTAATGTTTGTT
>JAHITE010000096.1 GCA_018817585.1 Candidatus Omnitrophota bacterium | reverse complement strand
AGTGTTTTGCATGAGTTTTCTTCAGTTGAAGGAGTTAAAGAAGATATTGCTCAGATAATCCTAAATTTAAAACGGGTTGTTTTAAAAGTACATGGCAGCGGAACTAAAAAGATTTATTTAAAAGTTGAAAAAAAAGAAGAAGCAACTGCCGGAGATTTGATTATTGATGAAACAATCGAGATTATGAATCCAGAGCTGCATATTGCTACATTAGCTAAAGACGCAAAGCTGAGTATGGAATTAACAGTTACTAAAGGCAGAGGATATGTTCCTACCGAACGCTCAAGTAATGAGGGTAAAACTATTGGCGATATTAAAATAGACGCGATTTATACGCCAGTAATAAAAGTAAATTTTAATGTGGAAAACGCGCGAGTCGGGCAAATTACTGACTATGATCGTCTGATTCTAGAAATATGGACAAATGGAAGCATTGTCCCTGGGGATGCGCTGTTGCACGCGGCTAATATTTCGCAAAGGCATCTGGATATTTTTATGAAGTTTGGCCATATTGAGGAAGAAGAAGTTGAAGAAGCAAAACCAGATGTTGATGAAGAGCTTCTCGAAAAATTAAAAATGCAGGTAAGTGAATTAGATTTATCAGTAAGAAGTGCCAATTGTTTAAAAGAAGCCAGACTTAAAACGGTAGAAGAAGTGGTTCAAAGAACCGAACTTGAAATGTTAAAATATCGTAATTTCGGAAAAAAATCTCTGTCAGAAATTAACGCAATTTTGCAAACCATGGGATTATCTTTTGGAATGAAGCTCGATACTATTTTAAAGAAAAAGGGATAATGATATGCGTCATAGAAATAGCAATAAGCGCTTAGGCAGACAAAGTGCTCATAGAAAAGCGGTTTTAAAAAATCAGGTTAAAAGTCTTTTAACCAAAGAAAGAATTAGGACTACTTTAAGTTTAGCTAAAGAGTCCAGACGTTTGGCGGAAAAGCTTATTACTCTAGGGAAAGATGATAGTGTTGCTGCTCGCAGGCAGGCGTTTGAAGTTCTGGCTGATCGAGATCTTGTAAAACTTTTATTTTCCGAGCTGGCGCCTCGCTTTGCTAGCAGAGCCGGGGGATATACGAGGATTGTGCATTTAGGTAATAGACGTGGAGATAATGCTGAGCTGGCGATTCTTGAATTAACTGAAAAGAAAAAAGTAGAAGAAAAAACAGTTAAAGAAAAGAAGCAGAAAAAAGAAGCTGTTTTGAAACCTGAGAAAAAAGAAGCAAAGACAACAGCTAAAGCAAAAAAGATCGAAGAGAAAACAAAAGAAACCAAAAAAACAGAAGAAGACAGCAAAGGTTTTATGGGCGGACTGAGAAAGTTTCTTAAGCAGGATAAGGCGGAATAAATAAAACATGAAACTTGCAGCGCGTGTTAAGAGTTTAACATCTTCACCAACATTAGCTGTTACCAGCAAGGCAAAGCAGCTTCAAAAAAATGGGGTTGATGTCATAAGTTTTGGCGCCGGAGAGCCGGATTTTGATACTCCTTCGCATATTAAGAAAAAAGCTATTCAGGCAATCCAAGATGGTTTTACAAAATACACTCCGTCAGCCGGAACAGCTGAATTAAAGCAGGCAATTGTTGATAAATTTAGTCGGGATAATAATCTGCATTATGAACCTTCTCAAATTGTTGTTTCCAACGGGGCAAAACATTGTCTATACAATATTCTGCAAGTTATTTGCGATAAAGATGATGAAATTTTGATTCCTTTGCCTTACTGGGTTTCTTATCCGCAAATGGTCAGAGTAGCTGGTGGTAAACCCGTGTTTATGAAAACCACAGAGAAAAATGATTTTAAAATTACTCCTGAACAATTCGAGAAAGCAATTAAGAAAAAAACAAAAGCGTTGATCATTAATTCCCCGTCTAATCCTACGGGCTGCGTTTATACAAGAGAAGAATTGCAAAACATCGCGGATATTGCCGCTGATTATGGAATTTATATTATTAGCGATGAAATATACGAGAAGCTCATTTATGATGATGCCGAACATGTTTCCATTGCGTCATTAAACGAAAAAATGTATTCGCTGACCTTTACGGTAAATGGCCTTTCTAAGGCGTATTCTATGACTGGCTGGCGGATTGGATATCTTGCCGGGCCAAAAGAGGCAGTGGCAAAAATATCTAATCTCCAGGATCATTCAACATCCTGCCCAAATTCCATAGCCCAAGCAGCAGCATTGGAAGCATTAAGCGGCGGTGAAGGTTGTATTAATATGATGAAGAAGGAATTTGTGAAGCGGCGTGATTATATTGTGCAGCGAATTAATTCTATTGAAAAATTGAGCGTGAATAATCCCAAAGGCGCTTTTTATGTTTTTGCTAATATTTCAAAAACAGGACTCCCTTCTTTAGATTTTGCTCAAAGGCTGCTGGATGAAGCTCAGGTTGCGGTTATTCCGGGTATCGGGTTTGGTGAAGATAAATTTATAAGACTTAGTTTCGCGACAAGCATGGAGCAGATTGTCAAAGGTCTTGATAGAATAGAAAAGTGGGTAGGACAATTATAATCTGCAGTTTAAATAATCTGATAGCGCAAGATTGAAACTACTAATATTACCATGCTCAACATGGTAATATTTTTATTTAGACTAAAAATCTAATTATTCCGCCGCTAAACAGGAAACTGAATTTTCGCAAGCATTAGTCAAATAAGGAGGTCTAAATTGGCAAAACATACAGTAACTTTTATTCCTGGAGATGGAATTGGCCCGGAAGTTTCAGACGCGGCAAAGCGTTGTGTTCTGGCAACAGGAGTTGATATTTGTTTTGAAGAAGTGCATGCTGGGGCTGATATTCTTGAGCAAACCGGTACTTTATTGCCGGAATCAGTACTAGAATCAATCAGAAAGAATAAGGTTGCGATTAAGGGGCCGATAACAACGCCTGTGGGAAGTGGATTTCGCTCGGTTAATGTTGCTCTGCGCAAAGCTAATGATCTTTATGCTTGTGTGCGGCCGTGTAAGACATATAAAGGGGTGCAGACTAAATACGATAATATTGATCTGGTTATTGTCAGAGAAAATACAGAAGATTTATATGCCGGCATTGAGTTTGAATTAGATAAGCCTGAGACTTTGGATTTAATTGCTAAAATTGAATCAATATCTGGATCAAAGATCAGAAAAGATTCCGGGATTAGTATTAAACCGATTTCGGTTACGGGAACACGCCGGATCGTAAAATACGCGTTTGAATACGCGCTTAAACATGGTAGAAAAAAAGTTACCGCAGTGCATAAAGCGAATATTATGAAATTTAGTGATGGTTTGTTTTTAAGAATAGCAAGAGAAGTAGCCAAGGATTATGAGGGAAAAGTAGAATTTGAAGATAAAATAGTTGATAATATGTGTATGCAGTTGGTCCAGCGTCCCCATAATTTTGATGTGCTTGTTCTGCCTAATCTTTACGGAGATATTATTTCTGATTTGTGCGCGGGTTTAATTGGCGGACTAGGAGTTGCTCCAGGAGCCAATATCGGAGAGGGGATTGCTTTGTTTGAAGCTACCCATGGCAGTGCTCCGAAATATAAAGGTAAAAATCATGTAAACCCCTGCGCAATGATTTTTTCAGCGGTGTTAATGCTTGATTATTTAAAAGAAGAAAAGGCCGCGAAATTACTTGAGCGAGCAACGGCTGAAATTATTGCTGAAGGCAAATCAGTTACTTATGATTTTAAATCTGACCGCAGTGACCCTTTGATCGTGGGAACAAAAGAAATGACTGATGCTATTATAGAGAGAATTAAAAAACTCAAAAGTGGGCAAAATAAATAAGTAACCTAAAAGGATTGGATATGAAAGTAAGTGTTATTGGAGCGGGTAATGTTGGAGCAACTTTAGCGCAAAGGATTGCTGAGGCAGATATTGCCGATGTTGTATTATTGGATATAGCGCAAGGATTGGCCAAAGGCAAGGGGCTGGATTTGTCAGACGCGCGTTCGATTATAGGCTATGACCGCGATATAATGGGCACTGGTGATTATAATGATATTGCTGATTCTAAAATAGTGGTAGTAACCGCTGGTTTAGCTCGTCAGCCGGGGATGACCAGAGAAGATCTTGTAAATAAAAATACCGCGACTATAAAAAAAATCATTGCGTGTATTTGTGAAAAAGCTCCGCAGGCAATAATAATCATGGTTACTAATCCGTTGGATATATTAACTAATATTGCTTTAAAAATCAGCGGGTTTAATCCTAAAAAAGTAATTGGTATGGGTGGAGTGCTTGATTCTTCCCGCTTTGCTAATCTGATAGCCGAAAGATTAAACGCATCTCCCAGTGAAATTGAAGCCATGGTAATTGGAGCGCATGGTCAAAGCATGTTACCTTTGCCCAGATTTACAAAAGTGGCAGGCAAAAAATTAACTGAATTGCTTTCTGACGCTGAATGCGCGGAATTATCAAAAGATACCGTTAACCGGGGCGCTCAAATCGTAGAATGCTTGGGCAATGGCAGTGCTTATTACGCGCCTTCCGCCGCGGCGTTTTCGATGGTCCAGGCAATATTAAAAGATGAAAAAAAATTATTGTCGGCATGCGTCTATTTAAACGGAGAATATGGGATCAAAGATGTATGTATCGGAGTTCCGATAATTTTAGGAGCATTTGGGGTAGAGCAGATTTTTGAATTAGAACTGACAAAACAAGAAACTGAAAACCTGGTTAGCTCGGCGAACGCGGTTAAGTCAGCGGTTGCTGCTTTATCATGATCCAAAAAAACATATTTTTTAGTTTTTTGCTTTTTGTTTTTTTTCTTTCCCAAATATTTTTTATAATATCAGCAAAGCGCGAAATAAGCCGAGAGATGTTGATTATGGGCACTGTTTGCCGGATCAGCATTATTACCGGAAAAAATCTTAGTTCTCAGCAGGCTGAATCCGCACTTAATAATTCATTTGCTTTGCTCAAAGACTATGAGCGCAGATGGAATTTTTACGCCAAAGACAGTGAACTGGGATTGATTAATGTTCAGGCTTTGAATCAGCCTGTAAAATTATTGCCTGACACCTGGGAGCTTATCAGCAAATCTTTGGAACTTTCTGTTTTAACCAATGGAGTTTTTGATATTACAGCAACATCTTTACATCGACAAGGCGGCTATGGTACTATTATTTTAGACCAGCAAGCTCAATCTCTAATGTTTAGTGACACGCAGGCAAAAATAGACCTTGGCGGTATTGCCACAGGTTATGCTATTGATCAGGTTCAGGAATTTTTTAAAAACAATAGAATCATGGATTATTTAATTGATGTTGGGGGAGATATCTCTGCTTCAGGGAGAAATCAAAAAAATAAAGTTTGGGAAATTGGGGTTCGCAGTCCGGTTGATCAAAATATTATAATCTGTGATTTTCCTGTAAACAATCAATCGGTTACTAGTTCGGGTAATTATGTTAAAAAGCATATTATTGATCCGCAAACCAGTGTTTTGGCTGACAATAATATTGAAAGCGTTACTGTAATCACCGATAGCTGTTTAGAAGCAGATGCTTTCGCGACCGCTTTTTTTATTATGGGTATAGAACAAACAAAAACTTTTATTGATAAGTACCGAAATGACATTCAGGTCTTGTTTGTTAAAACTATAGAAAATAAACATGAGATTATAAAATATAATTGGGAAAAAGATTAACAGTATATTTTAATGTAACAATAATTAATTTTTTCAGACAAACACGAGGTTAATATGGCAGACAATCTTACGTATAAAATCCTGCGCAAACATCTTGTAGAAGGCGAGCTTATTCCCGGGAAGGAAATTGGAATAAGGATTGATCAAACCTTAACTCAAGACGCTACTGGAACAATGGCTTATTTACAGTTTGAGGCAATGGAAATTGATCGAGTAAAAACAGAAATTTCAGTTAGTTATGTTGATCATAATACCTTGCAGCAGGGTTTTGAAAACGCTGATGATCATAAGTATTTACAAACAGTAGCTGCTAAATACGGAGTGCATTTTTCCCGACCGGGTAATGGAATCTGTCATCAAGTTCATTTAGAGCGTTTTGGTAAACCAGCTAAAACCTTATTGGGCAGTGATAGTCATACCCCTACCGGAGGCGGGATCGGGATGATATCTATTGGTGCCGGAGGCTTGGATGTGGCCGTTGCTATGGGCGGAGGATTGTTTTATTTAATTGCTCCGGAGGTTATTAAAATTGAACTTAATGGTGAACTGCGGCCATGGGTTTCGGCAAAAGACATTATTTTACATGTATTGAGCTTGCTTTCAACCAAAGGTAATGTAAATAAAGTTTTAGAATATTGCGGTGTGGGGATCAAAAATCTGAGTGTTCCGGAACGCGCGACAATTACTAATATGGGCGCGGAAACAGGGGTAACAACCAGTATTTTTCCTTCGGATGAAGTCACACTGAATTTTTTAAAAGCGCAGTCAAGAGCTGCTGATTGGCAGGAAATCGCCGCGGATAAAGCTGCCCAATATTCCCAGATCATAAAAATTGATTTAGGCCAGATTTTGCCGATGGTAGCTTTGCCGCATTCTCCGGGAAATGTTGTAAGTATAAAAGAATTGGCTGGGAAAAAAGTTGATCAGGTTGAAATCGGCAGCTGTACCAACGCATCGCTTAGTGATTTAACGCTTGTGGGAAATATTTTAAAAAATAAAAAAGTTCATCCTGATGTATCTTTGGCCATTGCCCCAGGTTCGCGGCAGGTGTTTTCGATGATTTCTAAAAGTGGGGTTTTGGCGATGATGATTAACGCCGGAGCGAGAATTATGGAAAGTGTCTGCGGTTTTTGTATTGGCTGTGGACAAGCTCCCCAAACTGATGCAGTATCTGTGCGGACAAATAACCGCAATTTTGAAGGCAGAAGCGGAACGGCCAGTGCCGGAATTTATCTTGTTTCTCCTCCGATTGCCGCGCTTTGCGCAATTTATGGTGAATTTGTTGATCCGTTTAATCCGGATATAGGTGCTATGCCTAAACTTGATTTGCCGAATAGTTTTGATATTGATGATAGCATGATTGTTTTTCCTGATGTTACTAAAACAAATACAGATATTTTTCGAGGTCCTAATATCGGAGCCCCGCCTAAAAACAGGGCTTTGAATAAACAGCTGATAGGAGAGGTAGCGATAAAAGTTAGAGATAAGATTACTACTGACCATATTATGCCGGCTGGACCTAGGCTTAAATTCCGCTCAAATATTAAGAAATATTCGACTTTTGTTTTTGAAGGAGTGGATCCTGATTTTTCGCGTAACGCGGAAAAACTCCGTGATAGCGGCAAGGCGGTTTTTATCCTGGCTGGAGATAGTTATGGTCAAGGCTCAAGCCGGGAACATGCCGCATTATGTCCGATGTATTTAGGAGTTAAGGCAGTGATTGCTATATCTTTGGAGCGGATCCACGCAGCTAATCTGGTTAATTTTGGAATTTTGCCTATGATTTTTTCAGAGCCAAAAGATTATGATAATATTTCCCAAGGCGATCAATTGTCTATTAGTAATATTATTGAGGCTTTAGATAATAATCAGGATATAATTATTGAAAATTTAACTAAAAAAACAAAAGTGAAAATGAAATACACTTTATCTTTAAGGCAAAAGGAAATTATTAAGTCCGGTGGATTGTTGAATTATACGAAAAATAAATCTTAACAGGAGCAGCCGCAAAGAAAGGTTTTGGATTATGTCAAGAATTGTATTTGATATTGAAACTGTTGGCGTTGATTTTGAAGGCTTAGATAAATCCTCGCAGGAATCTTTGCTGAAAAACGCGAAAACAGAAGAAGAACAGCAAGCGATTAAAGACTGTTTAGCGCTTTCACCCCTTACCGGGAAGATTGTTGCCATTGGGATGGTGGATTACGATACAAATGATGGAGTGGTTTTTTTTCAAAGCTCAAATGGTAAGGATAAAGATTTTAAAGAAAATAATAGTAAGTATATTGTTTGCAGTGAAAAAGAAATAATTGAGAATTTTTGGAAAATAGTGACTAAATATACTCAAATAGTTACTTATAATGGCCGCGGATTTGATTGTCCGTTTATTATGCTTAGATCCGCCGCGCATAGATGTAAGCCAACCAGAGACATCATGCCGTATCGTTTTGACATAAAATCGCATATTGATTTATACGATCAAATGACATTTTATGGGTCAATGCGTAAGGGATTTAGCTTGCATATGGTCACTCAAGCTTTAGGGATTAAAAGTCCTAAAGAAGAAGGTGTGAGCGGGGCAATGGTCAGTGATCTTTTTAAACAGGAAAAATCGATCGATATCGCTCGCTATTGCTTGCGTGATGTCAGAGCAACAAAAGAATTGTGTGAAATTTGGCAGCAGTATATTAAGCCTTAATCTGTGAATTTTAATTATCCATCTGTTGATATTAATATTATCGCAGAACAAAAATAACGGTATAAATAAATGAATAAATCCATGCTTTTTATGCTTAAGAAAATAAAGCCGCAAAAGATTACAAAACAAAATTTTAAAAAATACGGCTGGATTATCGATTGGGACGGGATTGAGAATAAAAAGGAAAACAATCAATTTCGAATTGTTATAAGAGATAATAAAGCAATGGGCTGGAGAATTGCTTATCTTATTGTCCGCAATAAGCAGGTTGATTTTTTGGAAAACCATCCGTGTTCT
>JAHITE010000095.1 GCA_018817585.1 Candidatus Omnitrophota bacterium | reverse complement strand
TGAAACGTGGCAATCTCTGCGCGGAGCAAGACCAAATAGGAGGAGGGCTGTCCGCCTGTTATTTCTCGGGTTAGGTCGCAAGGATCCTGTAGAGTAATTTACAGGACAAGATAAATGATCATCGTCTCGTTTAACGAGATACAGAACTCGGCTTATAGGTTTGTTCTCTCTATTTAAGATCGTTTAATATGAAAATTAATCCCCTAGTAAAAAAACTGGCCGTATCATTATTATCCTTTGGAGTAATTTGTTTTTTAACGGAGAAAAGCTTTCTCGCTAATGAAAATAAATTTATTTTTGATACCAATGTCTATGTTCAGCAGGCTAAACCTGCTTTGCATAAAATTTCTAAGATTCCCGGTTTATCTTATGAATTGATTCCTGGGGCAAATACTGAAAACGGGTTTTTTAAAATAAATTCTCATGGGATAAGAGACAAAGAATATAATATCCCCAAACCGAAAGATGTTTTTAGAATAATTATTTTAGGAGATTCCGTAACTTTTGGCACGGAATATCCCATTGAACAAACATACGCAAAACTGCTCGAACAAAAACTCAACAAAGATCAGACTGCTAATGTAAAGTATGAAGTGCTTAATGCCGGAGTTTGCGCGTACAATGCTGTTCAGAAATATATTTTGCTTAAAAATAAACTAATCGATTATCAGCCGGATTTGGTTATTTTCCAATTTTTAAATGATGACTATTATCGGAATGCGGTTATTGTTCCTGATTATGATTCGCCGGGCAATCATATGCATATAGATATGGGAGAATATTTCGCCATAAATTTTCCTAAAATAATGCCGATAAATGAAAAAAATGATCGATTTTTAATGAAACATTCTGCTGTGTATCGATTGATTAATAAATCGATTTATGATTTTATGAGTTTTAAGAACCCGGACAAATATATACCTCAGGCATACAGATATGCTGGTTTTAATAATTTATCTGAATCAATGCGGGCAAATAAAAAAATTTTTCATGATTTTAAGAAATTGGCAGTTGAGCATAATTTTAAATTTATGCTGATGCTGGTACCGGAATTAAAAAACAGTGATGATCTGGATCCGTGGATTAAACAGTTAGGAGCTAAAGAGCTTGATTTTAAAACACTTGACTTGTTTAGTCGGTTTAAGCTAGGGGGCATTGATTTAACTGAACTAAGGATTATTCCTCAGGGGAATTGTCACTTTAATCTGATAGGACATCAGCTAACCGCGGATATTCTGTATTCATGGCTAAAGGATAATCAGGGCATAATCCCCTGAAGTAAAGGCCATAGGGGTTTTTGCTGTCTGAATATTTAAAATTAATTTTCCATTGACATAACCTATGTAAAAACAATATAATAAGTACATAAAAAATATTTTAATTAGAGTATACTTATCTTAGCAAAAGGAATTGCGTGAGATGCTGCAAACTGACCTGAAAAAAACTGCTGTTTTCTTGATTTTTATTGGCTTCTTTGTCTTGTTTTTTTG
Organism: Candidatus Omnitrophota bacterium; assembly: GCA_018817585.1. Taxonomy (GTDB): domain Bacteria; phylum Omnitrophota; class Gorgyraeia; order B26-G9; family B26-G9; genus JAHITE01. The sequence goes on along the minus strand of JAHITE010000095.1, from coordinate 41,017 downwards.
CTCATTTTGTCTGGCGGAACAACCTGCTTCATTAAAAAACTTTAATATTAATAAAACAAATTATGGCCTTGATCTTCATCTTGAACATTCTCGCCCTCCGGTTTTGTTTACTGTTGATGAAACTGAACGTCCTTATCGTCTAATAATCAATGTTATTGGCTCTAGAGTAACTTTTAAAGAATATGAAAATATTCCGATAGAAATCCCGGTTAATCATTTGGGGATCAAGAAGGTTATTGTCGCGGAAAAAATAAACTATAATATGAGTCCTAAAGAATCAGTGAGTATTGTTATTGAGTTGGATCGAAAGTTTAAATATGATCTGGATGCTCAATTTAATGGACAATATATTGATCTGAAAATTTGGCCTGGCAGTGCTCCTGCGCAAAAAGAGAATCTGGCTATAAGAGAAAAAGAAATAAAACCTACGGAACAAATAAAAATAGTTAAAGCTTCGAAAGATTTTGAGACTAAAAAAGCAAGAGAAAAATTGGAAAAATTTACTCAGAAAAAAAGAATCGCGCTGATTAGGGAGGAAAGTGAAGAAAAACTATCTCAAGTTAGAGATAAAGCTAAAGAACGCTTTGAATCCGGCACAGTTATGCAGGAAGTTCAGCAGAAACTTCAATCTCAGACAGATTTAAGTACTTTGCCGTCGGCTAGGGCGCAGATGGTTGAAAAAAATATTTATCAGGATATTAATATGCCTTCGGAAATAAAACCAATGCTCAAGCGGAATACCGGCACTAATGTTACTAGTTATCAGGATTGTATTAATATTGCTATGGCTGCTCATTTGCCAGTACAAATTGCTAAAGAACAGGAAAAATTAGCCCAACTGCGTGTCCGTGAAGCTAGGCGGGCTTTTTATCCGTCATTTCTCGGAGAGTGGAACGAATCTGACGGAAACACTGTAACTGAGCCTTATCGCGGCCGTTCTTATGGGGTTCAGGCTGAACAACAGCTGTTTACCGGCGGTAAATTAATGGCAACTTTAAGAAAAGAACAGCTAGGTTTGACAATCTCCAAAGGTAACACCGATAGAGTTAAACAAGATTTAATGTTTGAAGTCAGCAAGGCTTATTATGAAATGGTCTTGTCAAAAATAACTTTAGACATGATGCTTCGCCTAAAAACCGGGACAGCAAAGATTTTAGATGAAGTTCTAGCAGAATTTGCTATTCAATCAGCTACGCCTGCTGAATTATTGGGAGCCCAGGCCTCATTTAATCGGGTATGTTTTCAAGTCGCTAATGCTGAGCGGGGTATGGCTATGGCCAAGCTGGCTTTAGAAAAAGAAATGTTTACTGAAGCGCTTAATGTAGATGAATTGGATTATCATCTAGGCAGAAAAAAAATCAATGTTAATTTAGACGAATGTCGGGAATTAGCGTTTAGGCATAGAGCAGAGATTAAGGTTATGGAACAGACCATGCAGGCAGCTAAATATTCTCAAGATATAATTAAAAGTGAAGAACTGCCGAATGTTTCTTTAGTCGGTACTTATGGTCGTAGCGGTGAATCTTTTAGTCAAAGGGATTTGAACCTTGCGACGGAGTGGTCCCTTATGGGGAAAGTTAAGTGGTTTTTAGGCGGCAATACCGTTGAAACCTTCTATAAAAAGGACAAAGTAAGTCCGTTTAAAGTCACGAAAACTGATACAAATGTCGACTCTCAGGCATTAAACGCGAAATTCTCTTTTTGGGATAATTTAGCGCATTTTTCCAAAAGTAAAGAAGCCCAGATCACAAGAAAGCAAGCTTTAAAAGATTATGAAGAAATGAAAAATAAAATTCGCCAAGAAACGGAAGATTCATATTATTCATATCAGAAATACAGCGTTCAATTGTCTTTGGCGATTAATGAAATAGGTTACCGCCGTAAACAGCTGGAAATAGCTAAGACGAGAAAAGGGATGAATGAAGCAAGCGGAGCAGATATTATAGACGCGGAGATGCAGTTGGTTGAAGCAAATTCAAATATGCAGCAGGCATTAGCTGGTATTAATTTGTCTATCGCTAGTTTAAATCGGGCAATTGGAGTTATAAATTATTTCCACTAATATTTAGTAGGATGGCTTAATTTGATTTTATCGAAGTTTTTGGGAGGTTGTAAATGAGGAAATCTACATTTATTTTTATTGCAGTGCTGATAATCATAATCGGAATTGTTTGGTGGGGTATTGAAAAAGGCAATTGGCTCAATAAGGATAAGCAGCAGGAAGATGAAATCAGAAGAGAAATGTCTTTTGATAACGATCGGGATGTTCCGAGAACTCCGATTAAACGTGGATTATCGATAAAGGTTTATAAAATTTCCCGAGCTACTTTTGAAGATGTTTTGCCGACAATGGGATCGATTAAAGCGCTTATAACAACCAAACTTAACTTTGAAGTTGCCGGACTTGTAGAATTAATTAATTTTCGCGAGGGAGATGTGGTCAAAGAAGGGCAATTGATCTCAAGGTTAAAACAAAAAGAAGCATTGCTAAAAATTGATTATAATCGGGCAAAATTAAAATCAGCAATGGTTAGCTTATCGCAATCAGAAAAAAAAGTTAAATTGCATCAGCAGCTGTTTGAAATCGGAGCGATAAATAGACTTAAGCTTTCGGAAGTTGAAGCAGAATCCGGGACAGCGAAACATCAGGTGGAGGCAGCAGAGGTTGAGATTGAATCAGCAAAACAGGAATTAAAGAAAACCGAAATGTACGCGCCTACTGACTGTATAATCGGGGAACGTAATATAGAAGTGGGTGAATTGGTTTCCCCTTATACGCCAAAAGCAATCCAAGTAGTTGATTTGAATACTGTTTTTGCTGAGATTGGTGTTGTTGAACGAGATGTTACTAAATTAAAAATTGGCCAATTAGCCAGAGTTTATGTTGACGCTTATCCGGATCTGCCTTTTGACGGAATTATTGATAATATCTATCCTGCTTTATCGGACAAGACACGTACTTTGCCGGTTGAGATCAAAATCGACAACTCGCGCCGGATATTGATGCCGGGAATGTTTACCCGCGCGGATATAATTTTATTTGAAAAACCCGGGGTAATTAGTATTCCACGGATTGCTTTAAAAAAGCTGCAAGAGGCCTCAATGGTATATGTTATTGACGAAGCGTCAAACTCAGCGCAGGAACGTTTAGTCGAAACTGGATATGAATCGACTGATTATGTTGAAATAGTCAGAGGGTTAAAGGAGGGAGATCTGGTGGCGATTTCGAATGTTGAACAATTAACTTCCGGAACTCCGGTTCAAATAACCGAAATACAGGTTCGGGAAATGTAATGATTGACCTTGACTTAAGATTAAAATGCTAAACTATTTGAGTTTTCTGTCCCAACAATAAAGAATGAATTATGAGTCTTCCAGAATTTTCAGTTAAAAAACCAGTAACAATTCTAATGTTTACTGCTGGAGTTATTCTTCTAGGAGTAATCTCTTGGAGCCGTCTTTCCCAAGAGCTTTTTCCGCCGATTACTTATCCGCAGATAACAGTAGTTACTTCTTATGAAAATGCCGCTCCCGAAGAAATAGAGGCATTAATTACCCGGCCGATTGAGGAATCGGTCAGTGCCGCGGCTAATATTCGAAAAGTTAGTTCGACTTCAAGGGAAGGCAGTAGTATTGTTATCTGTGAATTCAATTGGAATACTAATATGGATTTCGCGGGTTTAAATGTCCGGGAAAAAGTTGATTTGATTAAAGAAAAACTGCCGCGTGATTGCGATGAACCAATAGTAATGAAATTTAATCCTTTTGATACTCCGATCATGATTTTAAGTGTTACCAGTGAGGGAGAAGTTCTATCGCCTTATGAATTAAGAGAAATTTCCCGCCGGGTTATTAAAGATGAAGTTGAAAAAATAGATGGTGTTGCTCAAGTTGTTATGACTGGTGGCAGGGAAAGAGAAATTGTTGTAGAGCTTAATCAGCAGCGTTTGCGGGCGTTTAATGTTTCGATAATGGATGTAATTGAGTTAATTAAACAAGCTAATTTAAATTACCCGGCGGGAACAATAGAAACGAGTTTTTATGAATATTTGATCAGGACAATCGGTGAATTTACAAAAGTTAGCGAAATGTATGAAGTGCCTTTGCTGATTGAAGATAAAACTGATGAGGAAGAAAGACGGAATCCTGAGCAAATTAGTTCGGAAGAAAAAGAAAGACAAAAAAGAGTTATTTATCTGCGCCAATTAGGGGAAGTTAAAGATACGCTAAAAGAGCAGGACAGTGTTTCGCGGTATAATGGTTTGGACAATATTTCGTTGAGTGTGCAAAAGCAGGCTGACTCTAATACTTTGGCCGTAAATTTGAAAATTTATGAAAAGTTGGCATTATTAAAACAAACTTTACCGGAAGAAGTTAAAATAAAAGTTGTTTATGATCAGTCAGTGTTTATCAGTCAGTCAATTAATGAATTGCGGGATAATGCTTTGCAAGGAGGATTTCTCGCGTTTTTCATTCTTTTAATATTCTTAAAGAATTTGCGCAGCGCTATTGTGGTTACCTTAGGGATTCCAATCGCGATTCTGTTTACTTTTATTTTAATGTTTTTTAATAAATTGTCTTTGAATATGATGTCATTAGGCGGTCTGGCTCTGGGAGTGGGGATGCTTGTTGATAACGGAATTGTTGTTATTGAAAATATTTATCGACATCATCAAATGAAAAAAGATTCGCGAACAGCAGCAATGGAAGCGTCTAATGAGGTGTTTAGCGCGATTATCGGATCGACACTAACGACAGTCGCTGTATTTTTGCCTTTAGTGTTTGTTGTCGGTATTGCCGGTCAGTTATTTAAAGAACTCGCATTAACAGTTACTTTTTCTTTGGTTGCTTCGGTTATAACCGCGATGAGTTTAACTCCGATGTTCATGGCAAGAGGGAAAATAGGCAAAATATCATTAGGCACAGATGAAAATAAAATTATTGAAATGCAAAAACGCAAAGGCGGAAAACAGTATAAAGGTATATTTCCTTACATTGTGGTTATTAGCATAATTGTGGTAACGCTGTTAGTTGCTTTTCTGAGTTTAAAACTGCTTTTATCTTTGGATCGTGAATTTATGCCGAAACTAGATCAAAGGCAGTTTGTGATAAAGTTAACTATGCCGGCGGGGACTAATCTGCATGCCACTGATGCTGTTGTCAGGAGAGTCGAAGATACTGTGCTTAGCTTTCAGGCGATAAAAGACGTAACTGTAAATATTGGTTCGAGCAAAGAGGCAAAAAAAACAGGAGCAGTCGAGGTCTTGGGATCTAATCAGGCTAATATTATCGCTAATCTTAATTCCCGTCCGGATAGAGGAATAATGAGTTTATTTAAAGCTAAACAGGTAAGGGATGATATCTCTAATATCGCGACCGGAGAATTGATTCAACAGATAAAAAACCAACTGGAAACAGTGGATTTGCAGGATGCGCATATTGAATATATATTACAGGAAAGTGTATTTAAATCAGCTTTTGCCGGAAGTGCTCCTTTGGTAATTATTCTCCGCGGATTTGATTTGGAAGGGATTCTTATCCCGACTGCTAAAGAAATCGAAAAACAGTTGGAAAAAGTTGAGGGAGTTTATGGGATAAAAGATAGTCTGAGCCCTCCTAGTCCGGAAATCAAGATCATTGTTCGAAAAGATCGAGCAGCTTTGTACCAGCTTAGTGTAAATCAAATATCTTCGATCGCGCAGGCAGCAATCAGAGGTTATGTTGCCTCTAAGTATAAAGAGGAAGGACGCGAAATAGATATTCGTGTTCGGTTAAGAAAGGAAGATAGTAAAGATTATAATAAAATTAGTAAACTGTTTGTCTTCTCTCCTTTGGGAATGAATATATTTCTGGAACAAGTAGCTTATTTAACTCGGGGGCTTGGGCCTACGGAAATTAAACGGGAGAGTAAACAACGAGTGGTTTTTGTTAGCGCGAATATTTATAAGCGGGGTTTAAATGAAATTGTTAAAGATGTGGAAGGAATTATTGAAAATGTAAAAATGGAGCTGCCGGCTAATTATGCTATTGAGCTGGGTGGAGAAAATAAGGAAATGGAAGAGTCTTTTAAAAGTATGCGGTTCGCGCTTATTCTCGCATTGCTTCTGGTTTATATGATCATGGCATCGGAATTTGAATCATTAATCCAGCCGTTTATTATTATGTTTACTGTGCCCTTATCATTAATCGGGGTAAGCTGGGTGCTTTATTTTACGCATACTCCGCTTAGCGTTGTGGTGGCTTTAGGGTTTATCATGCTGGGCGGAATTGTTGTTAATAATGGAATTCTCTTGATTGATTTTATTAATCTTGCCAGAAAACAGGGGTTGGGAATTTTTGAAGCCGCGATTCAATCAAGTAAAGTCAGGGCGCGTCCGATATTAATGACTTCTTTAACCACGATTTTTGGTTTAATGCCGTTGGCTTTTGCTTTGGGTGAGGGATCTGAATTAAGGGCGCCTATGGCCAGAACTGTAATGGGTGGTTTAACCACAGCTTCTTTTCTGACCCTGTTTATTGTTCCCTGTGTTTATATCTTATTGGAAACTATAAAAGAATGGTTTGAGAAAATCTTTAAGGCCAGCAGAGAAAATGATGAAGAACAGTTGCTTATTAATCCTAAACAGATCATGATTGAAGAAATTGATCTAAGCCATTTGTCATCAGGGCTGCCAGATAATCATGCTGATGACTTGGGGCATATGGCAACAACTGACAATTATCCAGGTTCTGACGCATATTTGGCGCAATCAGATATTGCTGAGTCTAAACAGAAAGATGAATCTGACGATTCTCAGTCGTCAGATCTTGAATCCTTTACGGAAAAACCTAAACTAACTATTCGCCAGGAACAATTAGTTGATTTGATTAAATACGCTGGTAAAATCACTCGATTAGAGTATGTAGTTAAATTTAGAGTTACTTTACCTGTTGCTGACAAAGAATTGGCAGAATTAGTTGCCATGAATATATTAATCTCTTCCGGCGAAGGACCGCATAAAGTATATAGATTGAAAGAGGAGAATTAGACGAGAATGAGTCTGCCCCGCTACTCTGTAAATCGCCCGATAACAATTTCCATGATTTTTGTAGCTGCTTTAATCCTGGGATGGGTATCGCTTACCAAGCTTCCTGTAGAACTTATGCCCAATACCAGTTTTGGTAATGTTACTATCTTTATCAATGTCAGAGGGGGAATCCCTCCTGTAGAAATTGAAGAAAGAATCACCCGTATAGTTGAAGACGCTGTATCCACGGCCAGTCATATCAGGAGTATTGAATCTACTTCGGAAGAAGCCAGTGCTACGATTGTTATCAAGTTCGAGCCAGGGACAAATATGGATTTCGCTGCCTTGGAAGTTCGGGAAAAATTCGCTAGGGTTAAAAATGAGCTTCCGGAAGAAATTGAAAAACCAGTTATTGCTAAATATGAATATTCTGATGTTCCGGTAATGATTTTAGCCATGACCGGCGGGAATCGCTATACTCCGGAAATGCTGGGAAAAATTGTTGATGAAAGTTTAAAGACCAGACTGGAACGAATTAACGGAGTCGCGGATGTAGAAGTTGGAGGCAGAAGAGAAAGAAAAATTCTTGTAGAAATTGATCAGGCAAAATTAGACGCATATAATATGCCGATTAATAAAGTTATTAATGTTCTGGGTTCAAATAACCTTAACTTATTAGCCGGGGATATAGAAAAAAGTGATGACAAGTTTTTAATCAGAATAATCGGGGAATTTACCGATGTTCGAACCATTGAAAATATTGGGATCGCGGCATCTCAAACAGGGATAATAATCCGTTTAAAAGAGCTGGCTAAAGTTAAAGATTCCTACTTGGAATCGACAAGTTATGCTCGAACAAATTTAGCGCCAACGGTTTCGATTTATGTGCAAAAAGAAAGCATGGCTAATACTTTAAAGATGACCGCTGGAATTTTAAAAGAGCTGGAATGTTTTAAAAAAGATGAAAATCTGGGAGAACGGGGAATTAGATTAATCCCTGTTTATAATCAGGGAGATTTTATCAGTAAAGCAATAAAAGATGTGCAAAGTTCTTTAATTTTCGGGGGGTTTTTAGCAATTTGCGTTTTATGGATATTTTTGCGCGATATTGGGTCGACGTTTACAGTGGGGATCGCGATCCCCACTGCGATCATCTGTACTTTTATCATGATGTTTTTTCAGAATTTAACGCTTAATATCATGACTTTAAGCGGCTTGGCTCTGGGCAGCGGGATGCTTGTGGATAATGCTATTGTTGTTTTGGATAATATTTCTAAAAAAAGATCTATGGGCATGGATCGCAGAGAATCATCAATTGTTGGCGCTGAAGAAATGTGGCTGGCTATTTTTGCTTCTACTTTGACGACAATTATTGTTTTTCTGCCGTTTATTTTTGTAAACAAGGAAATCAGGCTTATGTATGAAGGTCTGGCAATGACAATTGTTTACGCGCTTTTAGCCAGTCTTTTTGTCGCGGTAACGTTAGTGCCTGTTTTATCAACAACTCTGGGGCAACGCAAAACTGAAAAAGAAAAGGAAACTGAGGAAAAACAAAAACAATGGTTTTCTGAAGTTTCTCATCAAGGTAAAAAAGACAAATCAAAGATTAATAAATTTCTTAATGTGCTTCAAACTGCTTACCGTAAAGGCCTAGGCCGAGCTCTGCGCTTTAGATTGTATCTGGTTGTCGCGGTTTTTTGTTTATTTGGTATTGCTTTTTTTGTTTTCTCTGAAAAATTAGGCATGGAATTTCTTGGAAAAACCGAAGAAAATGAATTTACGATTTTTATTGAGCTGCCAACTGGAGCTAAGCTTGATATTTCTGATCAGGTTGTCGCGGAAGTTGAGAAAATTCTTGCCACTGTTTCTGAGGTTAAAACAGTTTCCAGCAGAATTAAGCCTTGGTCAAATCGGGTTTTTGTTAAACTGGTTCCGCTTTCGCAAAGAGAAAGATCAAATAAAGAAGTAATTGATGATCTTAGAGAAAAAGTGAAAGAAATTCCCAATGCTTTTATTTATTTTGAAGAGCCGCAAAGTATGGCTGCCAAAGAGCTGCATATTGAGATTTATGGATATGATTATAATACTTTAAGAGAAATTGCCGTGAATATCTCAAAAAGAATCGGGCAGATTCCTGGTTTTGTTGATGTGAAAATTAGAATGCGGGAAAAGCGTCCGGAACTTTTGGCAGTTGTGGATAAAGCCAAAGCAGCTAAATGGGGACTTACTGTGTCAAAAATTTCCGATACGATTCATGCTAAAATGCGTGGTTTGGTTGCCACTCGTTTTCATTCTGAGTCAAAACAAGTAGAAACTATTGCCAGGTTAAGAAAAGAAGACCGAAAGACCTTTGATGACGTGCATAAGCTGAGCATAGTTGGCGATGAGGGTAATCTGGTTTTTTTCGAGCAGGTAGCTGATTTTCGGCCTGGAGAAGGACCAACTGAAATTTGGCGCAAGAACAAACAAAGAATGATTGAAGTAAGCGCGACAATGAGTAAATATGATCTTTCTAAATCTGTAGAGATAATCAAAGAAGATTTTAAAGGTATGAAATTGCCGAAGAACTATTATTACCGCTTTGGCGGTGATTATGAAAAAATGATTAAAGGTAAAAGCGAGCTTATTTTTGTTATGTGGGTGACTCTGGCCTTAATCTACATGGTTTTAGCGTCGTTGTTTGCTTCCTATCTGCAGCCTTTGGTTATATTGTCCAGTGTTCCTTTATCTTTGATTGGTGTAACCTTAGCGCTTTGGGTTTTTAAAAAACCGAAAAGCGTGTCGGTTTTTATTGGCGTGATAATGCTGGCAGGGATTGTGGTAAACAATGCGATTATTCTGATTGATCGGATTAACTATTTTACCCGCAATCGGAATGTAAACCGATTTAGAGCCGCGATGCTGGCGGGGATGGATCGATTAAGGCCGATTATGATGACTTCATTTACAACGTTGTTTGGCTTACTGCCCATGGCTTTAGACCGAACCGAAGGCGCTGGTTTATGGTCGCCGCTGGCGATTACGGTTTTAGGCGGTTTGTCTGTGTCAACAATATTAACTCTTTTTGTTGTGCCTAGTATATATTTATTATTTACGGATATTCCGCTATTATTTAAACCAAAGAAAAAGAAATCCTATGATTTTGACTGGAAGGGATTTGAGGAAGTTCCTGATTTGCCCAAGTAATTTGAGGTATAAAAATAGTTTTTTTGCCTTTTCCCGTCTGAAAGTGTATAATACTTCACATGAGTTCAGCCCCAAATCAAAATTCAAATTTTCATGAGGTGAAAATAGTTGAAGCCTCAGCTGGTTCAGGTAAAACCTATGAACTCTCAAAGCGTTATATTCAGTTGCTGATTAATAATAATTTTGATCAAGGGCAAGCAGCTTTACGCAGCATTCTGGCAATCACTTTTACGCTTAAGGCCACAAGAGAAATGCGTGAACGCATTTTAGAACAGCTGAAAAAAATCGCTTTAGATGCTTTTGCTAACACTAAGGAAAAAAATGATCTGATTAGTGCTTTGAGGATTTCTCCTGAAAAAGCAAGTCAACAGGCGTTTAAGGTTCTGGATTGTATTATTTCTAATTATAATTATTTTCAAGTGAAAAATGTTGATAAATTTATTAATCTTATCTTATCTGGATGCGCTTCAGAATTAAACCTATCAGCAAATTTTCAGATAAAGGAAAATTATTCAGCATATGTTTCTTACGCGCTTGACGAATGTATTGATCTTGCTTGTGAAGACGCGAATAAGGCAAGAGTTTTTCAAGATTTTATCCGTCAGTATATTTTTCTGGAAAATCGAACAAGTTGGCTGCCGAAAAAAGGTATATTAGATATTATTAGTAATATGTTTAGCCAAAGTAATATTTATGGCGGTAAGTTTGAAAAATTTTATATGGCTGATAATGATTTGATTGGATTAAAACAACGGATTATCGCGATACTTAATGAAATATATAAAAGGAAGCCGGAGGGAATAAATAAACGTTTTGCCGATACTACTTTAGCTAATTTTGTCACTAAGAATAAATACGGTTTTAATCTGGCTGATCTTGATAAAAAATCATTTATGTCTGAAGCTTTGCCGATGAATAAAGGTTTCGCGGCTCCTCAGGAATTGGCGCTGCTCTGGCAGGAGTTTAGACAAAGCATTGTTGAATTAAGCGAAAAAGAGGCATTGTCTTTGTTTAACTGTTATATTGATATATTTGATGATGTTTATAAATATTTTCGAAATTATACGATGCGTGATGATTTGGTGTTTATGGAGGAATTAAACAAACAAGCTTATTTTCTTTTCAAAGAGGCTCGGATGAGTGTCCCTGAGCTTTATTATCGATTGGCCAGCAGGTTTAAACATTTTTTAATTGATGAATTCCAGGATACCAGTAAATTGCAGTGGAAAAATTTATTTTTGATGGTTGAGGATGCTTTATCCATCGGAGGCTCTCTTTTTTATGTAGGAGATCGGAAACAGGCAATTTATCGATTTAGAGGGGGCAATGTTGATTTATTTGATAGTATAAAACAAGATTTTAAGCATTTTAATGTAAATGATAAACTGGTTTTAAGAAAAAACTATAGGTCGCAAAAACAGATTATCCAGTTTAATAATCAAGTGTTTTCTCAAGAAAATTTGAGACGCTTTATGGATAATCATCAGGATAGTGAAAAAGAGCCGCTGAGGCAGTTATTAACAAAAGAAGTTAATGAGATCTTAAGTGTGTTCAGGGATGCTCAGCAATTTGATGTGCCTCATAAGCCGGATGGATATGTAAAAGTAGATTATATCGAATATCAAAGCCTAGAGGAGCGGGATGAGTTAATAAAACAGCGTTTAATCGAAACCATGGATATGGTGCAAAAGCGTTTTTCTTTAAAGTCGATTGCTGTTTTATGCCGAAGTAATCGGGAAATTGAGTTAGTTACCGGCTGGCTATCTGAAAAGAAAATAAATGTTGAGTCAGAACGCACGCTTAATATTCTGAATAATCCGCTTATTTCCGAGCTGATTGCTTTTTTGCGGTTTTTAAATTCACCGATCAATACCATTGAATTTTCCGCGTTTATTCTCGGCGATATCTTTTTACAAGCAGCTAGTTTACCCCGGGAAGAGATCGCGGATTTTATTTTTCAATATAACCGCAAAGATAAACATCAGGAAGTTAATGCCGGATATTTGTACCGGGCGTTTAGAAAAAAATATTCTTTGCTTTGGCAGGATAATATCGCGGAGTTTTTTAAAAGTGTGGGTTTTGTATCATTATATGAGTTGCTTATCAGTATTATCGATAAATTTAAAATATTTGAAAACTTTCCCGCTTATCAGGGGTTTTTTATGCGTTTGCTTGAATTGGTCAAAGAACAGGAAGAAGATAATTCGGATATAAGTTTATTTCTTAACTATCTGGAAACAGCGCCGGAATCGCATTTGTATGTAAATTTTTCAGATGATAATGCTGTAAAAGTGATGACAATTCATAAAGCAAAAGGCCTGGGATTTTTGGTTGTAGTTGTGCCGTTTCTGGAAATGAACGTGAAAATAAAAGGGGTAAACTCTCCTTATGTTGTTTATGAAAAAGAACCGGCTTCGGATGATTCTTTTGGTCTTTTAAGGCTGGATACTAAATACGCGAGATTTTCTAAGAAAATCGGAGAAATTTACCGCAAAGAGTATGTTAAAGCTTTTATTGATGAGCTTAATGTTATTTATGTGACGTTTACCCGCGCGCAAAATGAACTGTATGTTTTTATTCCTTACAGCAGTTCCAAAACATCAGAATCAAACAACGCGGCGTTTTTTCTCATTCCTGAGGGAGCAAGCTGTCAGGGATCTCAGCTGAACCTGAAAACAGAAGCGCTGCCTGCGGATGATGGTAATATGCTGATATCTTTACCGTCATATCAGAACTGGATATCTTTGGTAAAAGAAGAATTTACTGAAATAGACCAGTTGAATAACCGAAAAAAGATTAAACAAGGCAAAATTTTACATTCACTGCTTAGTAAAATAGGAAATCTCCGCGCAAAAAATCAGAATGAGGTTATTGAAAAAATTAAAAATGAATTTGAATTGGAAAATCCAGATATCGATAATAAGCCTAAATATATGAAAATTCTGAGCGATTTGATTAATTCGGAAACAATAAAACAGTTTTTTAATCTAAGTTCGGATGAGCAGGTTTATCTGGAAAAAGAGTTTGTTGATAAATATGGAGCAACAAAACGTATTGATCGGCTGATTGTGAGTAAACATAGAGTAATTATAATTGATTATAAGAGTTCAGCGGAAAATAAAGAACAGAGTTTTGCCCAGATTTCCGCGTATAAAAATATTATAAGCTCAATTTATCGTGATAAAAAAATAAGCGCATATTTGATCTACTTGGATCAAACTAAAGCAGAAATGGTTTAATAAAATTAATTTTTTGTAAATAGTCTTCAGGGGAGGTTTTAATGAAAAGCCGATTGCTAATACTCGGATTGATTATCTCAATTACTGTTTTTTTTGGATGCGCTAAATCAGAAGAAGGACCTAGAAAACTGGGCAAGGATGTGTTTACGGCTTTAAAAGCTAAAAACCTGGATGCTTATCTTGACCTCTGTCTAACGATTACTGATAAAAAAAAAATAATTTTCTTTTCCAAGTTAACTAAAGCTGAAAAAAAAGCGCAGGAAGATTTAATTTCATCAGCCAGCCGAGATATTTTTAAAATAAAAGATATCCGATTAAGAAATTTCAATGATGTGGCATCAGTTGATGGTTGGGAAAAAGCAACTGTTTGGAAAATTGTTTTAAAGGGAAAGCGGAATGTTTACGGTATAATTTCCTATGATGAGGTTATTGTAAAATTTAAGCAAGCGGTATTGCCTGATTTAAAAATTGGTAAGGTTGTTAATGTAAGGGATATTTGGAAGGTAATGGATGATCAGGCGCTTGCTTTTAAATCAAGGATATAAATCTAATGAAAATAGGGTAAAAATGCGGAAAATCGAAACATTTCATTTTAAAGAAAATTTTATTAAAGAATTAGCGCTTTATTTAAAGCCGGAGTTTAAGGCAGGTAATGATTTAAGCAGAACCGCGATAATTTTTGGCGGCAAAAGACCGGCCTTATTTTTAAAAAAAGAATTAGCTGGGATAGGTAAGAATAGTTTTATTCCCCCGACATTTTTTTCGATAAATGATTTTATGCGTTATATTGTTTCTAAAAATAATCCAATCAGCATTATCTCGGAGCTTGAAGCCTATTTCACAATTTACTCATTGGCAAAAACAAAAGTCCCGGAAGTGCTAAAAACTTATCAGAGCTTTTCTCAGTTTATGCCATGGGCCAGAGAAATAGTTTTATTTATCGATCAATTGGATTTAGAGGATATCTCAAAGCAGCGATTGCTGAATATTGAGAAAAACGCGGAAATTGGATATGAAGTCCCACCTGGATTTAATAAATTGCTGGAAAATATTGTTACTTTGCGCGAGCTTTATCATCTAAAAATGAAAAGAGATAATAAATATTCCCGCGGACTTATTTATCTGAGCGCGGCTGCTGATTGTCGAAAGACTGAATTGCCAGAGTTTGATAAAATTTTATTTTGTAATTTTTTTGAGCTGCATAATACGGAAAAACAGGTTATTAAGCAGTATTATGATAAAGATAAAGCATTGATATTTTTTCAGAAAGATAATAAACCTTGGGCACAGTTTGATGAATTAGCGGCTTTTTTTAAAACAGAGATAAAACCGAAAGTTAAGGATGATGAGCAGCATAATCTGAAATTATATGCTGGTTTTGACGCGCACTCTCAGGTGGGCATAATCAGAGAAATATTAAAAAAGATAGATAATCTAGAGAATACGGTTATTGTTTTGCCGCTGGCGGATAACCTTATCCCGCTATTATCGGAAATATCTTTGATCGGTAATCAGTTTAATGTTTCGATGGGATACCCTTTAAGACGCAGTACTCTTTATAATTTATTTGACAGAATTAATCGAGCGCAAAAAACCAGAAAAAGAGAGAAATATTATGCTAAGGATTATCTGGCTTTGATGATGCATCCTTTAATAAAAAATATGCTGATTGATACGGATTCAGCTGTCACTCGGGTGCTGGTGCATAAGATTGAAGAATTTCTCTCAGGGGTATATGAATCGGAGCTGGGGGGAAGTTTGTTTATCAGCTTGTCAGAGTTGGTCAATATGGATGAGCTGCATAGAAATGTATCTGAGCAACTTAAAAGCATGTCGATTGTTGCAAGTAATCAGCAAGTAAAATCGGTATTAATTGTTTTACATGAATATGCTTTTGGGTTATGGGAAGAAATTAACAGTTTAGGTGATTTCGCGCAGGTTTTAGAAAAATTCATTGATGTCCTGGTTTTAAAAAGCGCGATTGCTCAGTATCCGCTAAATTTAAAAATGATCGAAAAAATATTGAGTTTAAGCGAACAATTGAAAAATAAAGCAATCAGCCAAGAACCCTTTGCCTTAATGGAAATATTTAAAATTTTTGATAGTTTTATTAAAAAAGAAAAAATTGCTTTTTCCGGAACGCCATTAAAAGGGCTGCAAATTCTCGGGCTTTTAGAAACTCGCGCTTTAAGCTTTGAAAATGTTATTATCATGGATGTAAATGAGTCAGTTTTGCCTAAACTTAGCAGCAATGAGCCGCTTGTCCCAAGAGCAATCTTGATTACCCTGGGGCTGGACAGACTGGAAGAAGAAGAGAGCATTCAGCGCTATCAATTTATGCGTTTGATTAAATCAGCGGAAAATGTGCATTTGGTTTATAATGACAGCGCTGATAAGCAGAGAAGCCGTTTTATTGAGGAAATAATCTGGGAACAAGAGAAAAAAAATAAAAAAATTAATACGGATAATGTCCCGAGAGCGGTGTTTAATTGTGAAATTATGTTGAAAAAGGGGATGGCCAAAAAAAATAGGAATATAAAAGAACTGCTGGATAATTTTACTTTTTCCGCCTCGAGTTTAAATCTTTATTTGAAATGTCCGCTGCAATTTTACTATAAATATATTTTAGGCTTGAGCGAACAAGAAGATTTGCTCGATGAGCTGGAAAGCAAAGAAGTGGGAACTTTTATTCATAAATTATTGGAGGATATGTTTCTTCCGTTTATTTACCAGTCTCCGAAAATTAATCAGGAGTTTAAGAAAAGTTTCTTCTTGGAATTTGACAGGCGGTTTGAGCATGAATTCAGACATCGGATGAAATCCGATGCTTTTATGATTGAACAGATTATGCGTTTTCGCTTAGAAAAATTTTTGGAAAAAGAACAACAGCGGCAAATTCAAAGCATAGAAGGCCTGGAAACTGATATTAAAAAAATGATTAAATTAAAGGGCAATAATCAGCGGAGTATTGCTTTTAAATGCCGGATTGATCGAATCGATTGTTTGAGCCAAGGCCGCTTGCTGATTATTGACTATAAAACCGGCAATAGTGATGCTTTGCCCGCGGGTTTGAAAACTCTGGAAAAAGCTTTGGAAAATCCAGATCGCAAATCAATAAAAAAGGCACTTAGATCTTTTCAGCTGCCTTTATATTTATATTGTGTGGAACAGGAATATGAGCAGGCTTTTATTTCAGCAGCGCTGTATAATATCAGAACTTTAACTATTGATGAATTTCCCAAACCAAAGGAATCGGAACAAAAAGACAAGATAATGCAGTGCTGTTTGGATATGCTGGCCTATATTATTGAGGAAATATATGATCTGGATAAACCTTTTGTTGCTGATAATTCAGATGCTTCATGTAAATATTGTCAGTTTAGGAGTTTATGCTCTTAAAAGCAGCGAATAGCGAATAGAGTTTACGCGTTAGCCAATTAGCAAGTTTACGCGTTAATCCGTTAACTCGATAACTCGTTAACTCGTTAACTCATACATGTGACCTTGTGACTTTGTGTCCTGGTGACCTGTTATGTGTAGAGATGTGCTTAAATTCTCAATAAAACAGTAGCATATTGGATTGAAATGTTATATACTGAATGCGCTTATATAAGTAAACGTGTTTACAGCCTATAATTTAGGCTTTTTTATTAATCCTAAGGAGGTTAAAGTGAATTTTGAATCATTAGCTTATGCTCAGCAGGTAACTGGCGGAGGGGCGGCGGGACAAGGTCAGAGTAGTATTATGGTATTATTACCGATGTATTTAATAATTTTCGCGGTTTTTTATTTTTTTCTGATCAGGCCGCAGCAAAAACAGCAACAGGAAAAATCGAATATGGTTTCCCAGTTAAAAAAGAATGATGAAGTGGTTACTGCCGGAGGGATTCATGGCACGGTTGTTAATGTAAAAGAAACCACTGTGGTTTTAAAAGTTGACGAAGGAATAAAAATAGAATTTGATAAAACAGCAATTGCCGCAATTGAAAAATCAAGACAAGGATAGTCTGGATATTTTTGATTAAAGTTTAATTTAGGGAGGAAGCGCATGCCAAAGAATTTGAAGATAAAATTTATACTAATATCATTATTAATGGTTTTCTGCATCTGGGTAATCCATCCGCTTAAAGATAAAATCAATCTTGGTCTGGACCTCCAGGGCGGGATGTTTCTGACTTTACAGGTAGATATGTCCAAACTGCCGGAAAATATCAAGCCTGATGTGCGCAATGATATTGTTGATCGGACAATTGAAATTATTCGTAAAAGAATAGATCAGTTAGGGGTTAAAGAACCATCAATTTCCCGTCAAGGCGCGGATAGAATCATTGTTCAATTACCGGGAGTTACTGACCGGACTCGAGCAAGAAAACTGATCGGCAGAACCGCTCAACTTGAATTTCGCTTGGTTGGCAATGACGAAAATAAATTAAAAGAGGCCTTGGCTGGTCAAATCCCCTTAGGTTATGAACTTAAAAAAGATGAGGATGGAAAAGATCTATTGATTGAAAAAGATCCAGTAATGACTGGAGATAGTTTGGCTGATGCTGTGTTAAGTCGTGATAATTACGGACGATCCAGTGTGAAACTGGATTTTACTCCTAAGGGCGCGACATTGTTTTCCAATATCACCGGAGCAAATGTAAACAGGCAGTTAGCGGTTGTTTTAGATGGCGAAATCTACTCAGCGCCGAATATCAGAGAAAGAATATCGGGAGGAAGCGCGGAAATTACTGGCAATTTTAGTATTGAAGAAGCCAAAGATTTGTCTACAGTATTGCGTACCGGTGCTTTGCCTGCTCCGATTATTTTCGGAGAAGAAAGAACTGTCGGGCCTTTGCTGGGACAGGATTCAATTAAAAGTGGGGTGAATGCCACCTTAATTGGTGGGATTGCTGTAGTAAGTTTTATGGCAATCTATTATTTTATCGGCGGAATTCTGGCAAATATTGCTTTGGTTTTGAACATATTACTGGTATTGGCGGCTTTGGTTATTATGAAGGCGACATTAACTTTACCGGGTATCGCGGGTATTGGTTTGACTATAGGTATGGCGGTTGATGCTAATGTTCTGATCAATGAACGGATAAGAGAAGAATTGCTTCAAGGCAAGTCAACCAGAACTGCAATTAATAATGGATACGGCCGCGCTTTTCCGGCAATTTTTGACTCGAATGTGACTACGATTATTGCTGCTGTGCTTTTGGTTTGGCTGGGATCAGGCCCGATTCGCGGTTTTGGTTTAACCTTGATCATTGGTTTGCTGGCAAGTATGTTCACGGCGATTGTGGTTACTAAATTACTGATTGATATGATGTGTTTAAAATGGAAAAACCTGCCGCTTAAGATGATGCAGCTTATTCCTTCAACAAAAATCGATTTTATTAAAATTCGCTGGATATCTTTTAGCATTTCAATTGTTTTTCTGATTATTGGTTTGAGCTTTTTTGGGCATAAAGGGGAAGCTAATTACGGAATAGATTTTACCGGAGGAGCGATTCAGGAATTTAAGTTTGAAAAACCAATAGAGATGGATTCTTTGCGCGCGGCAATGAGTGATATTGGATTAGGCGACGCGCTTATTCAGCAGGATAAAAAGGATCCGACAATTGTTATTTTAAGAACAGCGGACAATCAGGCGGACAGTATAATCGATGGGTTTGTTAAATCATTCCCGGATAATAAAGCTGAAGTTCTAAGCATTGATAGTGTTGGCCCGGTTGTCGGTAACCTGCTTAAAAAGAACGCAGCCATGGCTTTGGCTTTGGCAATGCTTGCGATCTGTATTTATATCTGGATTCGTTTTCGGGATTTTGTTTATGGTTTTGCTGGATTAGTTGCTTTATTTCACGATGTACTTGTGGCTGTAGCTGTCTGCGCTTTAACTAATCGGCCGATTGATTTACTGATGGTAACGGCATTTATGACTGTCGCTGGTTATTCGATAAACGATACAGTGGTTATCTTTGACCGGATAAGAGAAAATATCAGGTTGCGGAGAAAAACCGGGTTTAAAGATATTATAAATATGAGTATAAACCAAACATTAGGCAGAACTTTGTGGACAACTGTAACTACTTTGTGTATTGTAATTTCTTTGTATCTGCTTGGCGGTAGGGTACTGCATAACTTCGCGTTTATTATGCTGATTGGGTTTGTCAGCGGAATATATTCTACAATTTTTATTGCCACTCCATTGGTTTATATTTGGGAAAAAAAGTAATTTTTTGTTCATAAGGAATTAAAAGAATGAATGATAAAGCGCAGTGTCTTAAAAAATGCTTTTTTCAGGGGATTTGCTATGAAAATCCTGTTTTTCGGTTGATGCTTGGACTGTGTCCGACATTGGCAGTTACGGTTAGTCTGAAAAATGGTCTGGCGATCGGGATTGCCGCGACTTTTGTTTTACTGGGCTCTAATATTATTGTATCGCTGTTTAAGGATTTTGTTCCAGCGCAAGTAAGAATCCCTTGCTATATTTTGATTATTGCTTCTTTTGTTACGATCGCGAAACTTGTTTTGCAGGCATATTTTCCGCTGGTTTACGCGGAGCTTGGTTTATTTGTTGATATCATGGTAGTTAACTGCATAATCTTAGGAAGAGCCGAAGCCTTTGCCAGTAAAAATTCAGTGTCAATGTCTATTGCCGATGCTTTAGGCATGGGAATAGGCTTTACTTTAGCCGCCGGAGGGATTGGGGCAATAAGAGAGATCCTCGGTTCGGGGAAACTCCTGGGAATACCAATATTAGGTTCTGCTTATAATCCGGTAACAGTTATGGTCTTGGCTCCCGGGGCGTTTATAACCATTGGAGTTATAATGGCAATAATTAATAAATTTAATGCTTTAAAACAAAAACAAGCGGTTAAAACAGTGGATTACTGTAAGTCTTAAGCTAAGATTAAATTTTAATTAGAATGTTTGAGGATTGGTATTATGGATATAAATCTAGCAAGAATATTTGGAATAGTAATTTCCGCTGTTTTTGTTAATAACTTTGTTCTATCAAGATTTCTCGGTTGTTGCCCATTTATCGGTATTTCTAAGAAACTAGATGTTGCTTTAGGCATGGGAATATCAATGACCTTTGTGGTGACCATGTCTTCTGTAATTACTTGGCCATTTTATTATTACATTTTAGTGCCGTATCATTTGGAGTATTTGAATATTATTTCGTTTATTTTGATTATCGCTTGTTTTGTGCAATTAGTTGAAATTTTTGTGCATAAATTTAATCCGATTTTGTACAAGGCCTTGGGAATTTATTTACCGCTGATAACTTGTAACTGTGTTGTGCTGTTTGTGACATTATTGAATATCCAGAATCAACTGACTTATCTGGAAAGTATAGTCCAGGGGTTTAGCGCTGGGCTTGGTTTTGGAATGGCTTTAATTTTAATGACAAGCATCCGGGAGCGCTTGGAAATGGCGAAAATCCCCGCTTGTCTAAACGGAGCGCCGATTGCGTTTATTATTGCCGGACTGATGTCTTTGGCGTTTTTAGGATTTAGTGGTTTAATTGTTGAATAAATTTTAGGAAAAAATGAAAAAAAGGATTAGACGTTATTTTATTGCCGGAATTGTTGTTCTTTTGCCGCTGTTTATAACGGTTAATATCCTTTCGCTAACAATCAGATTTTTTGATAATCTTTTGGGCAGGTATATTAATCCCTATCTTCAGAATACCTATGGTTCATCATTTTTCGGTTTAGGACTTGTGGCTATAATTGTTTTGATTTTTTTTAGCGGGATACTGGCGACTAATGTATTTGTCAAAAGAATCATGCCTTATTTTGAAAATCTTTTTTTGCGGATTCCCTTTGTTTATCAGATCTATCCTTCAGTCAAACAGCTTGTCAAATTCTTATTTTCTGATGAAAAGTTAGCATTTAAAAAAGTTGTTTTGTTTGAGTATCCCCGGGATGATGTTTATACTATGGGTTTTCTGACCAATGAGTTTGCTGATCAGACAATCGGGGATAAAACCATGGATACTGTGTGCGTATATATATCTTCAGCGCCAAATCCGATTACTGGTTTTTTTGTGATTGTTCCGAAAAAAGATATTATAGTTTTAGACATTACGGTTGAAGAAGCAATAAAAATAATTATATCCGGCGGGGTGTTAATGAATAAGAATGTATTGTCTAAAGTTAATCCCTATCAAGCGCAGCAAAATGTTCCGATAGATGCTGCTGATAAATAATTAAAGATTTTTATGTTTTAACTTTAAACCAGAAAGATCTGAGGTGAAAATGAAGGTTTTTATTATTCATGCCACAGCCGGAGCCGGCCATAAAAAAGCTGCCGAAGCGCTGTATAATTCATTTATTAAAATAAATTCTGAACAAAATTATGTAGAGAACATTGACGCATTGGATTATACAAACGCGTTTTTTAAAAAAGCCTATCCTGATGTCTATATATTTTTAGTCAGCTATCTGCCTTGGCTGTGGGGAATAATTTTCCATTTTTTAAATTGTCCATTACTTAAGCCGATTATAAACCGGGTTAGATATTTTTTTAATTCGCTTCATGGAGCGCCGCTGTTAAAGTATGTTAAAGACCAGCAGCCGGATGTAATTATCTGTGAGCATTTTATGTCAGCGCAGTTAATGGCGGCTTTAAAAACAAAAGGTTTGATTAAAGCAATGGTTGTTTGCGGAGTGACTGATTTTGGTGTGCATCAATTCTGGGTAAATCAGGGAATTGATTATTACTTAGTTGCCAGTCAGAGTACTAAAGAAGAAATAATAACCATGGGCGTAAAAGAAGATAAGATTCGGGTTACCGGCATTCCGATTGAAGATAAATTCGCGAAAACAACTGATAAAAATCAGTTACGGAAGAAACTTGGCTTGGAACTGAATAAATTCACGATATTGGTTACCAGCGGCGGCTTTGGAGTTGGTCCGATTATGAAAATAGTTGAGCATCTGGATAATATGCCCAGGGATTTGCAAATAGCCGTTGTTTGCGGGAAAAACAAGGAAATGTATGAGCATTTTAAAACCGCGGTTTTTAAAAAAAATGTGCAGGCAAATGGTTTTATAAATAATATGGATGAGTTTATGGAATGCGCTGATTTGATAATCAGTAAGTCCGGAGGATTGACGGTATCGGAATCTCTGGCCAAGGATTTACCAATGCTGATTATAAAACCAATTCCCGGGCAGGAAACGCGAAATGCTGAGATAATTGAAAAATATAATATTGGCCGGAGATTGGCTGATGTTAATAAAGTTGCTGATTATGTTGAAGAGCTGCTTAAGGATGACCAGAGAATATTAAACCAGATGAAAGAAAATGCCCAAAAACTAGCTCGACCAAACGCGGCTGAGGAGATTTGTCAATGGATAGCCCAGAAAGTTTCCGAGAACAATTGAGCGAGACCATTGAGCAGTTAAAAGCTCGATTGGAGTTTGAAGCATATTTTGCTGTTGATTATTTGCCGGGTAGCAGTTTAGGCCCAGATAGGCAGTTAGACAATCAGGTTGGTCCTGATTCAAAACAACAAGTTGTTACTGATCTTAAAGCAGATAGCTTAGATTCAGCTGAATTAATTCAATCCGCGGATAATAAACAAGCCCGGATAAAATCTTTGTATCAAAAAACGCGGACATGTGCTTTCTGTGATCTGCATAAAACCAGAACTAATGTTGTTTTTGGTGATGGCAGTTTAGACGCTGAGCTGGTATTTATCGGTGAGGCGCCGGGACATGAGGAAGATATCTCAGCCAAGCCTTTTGTCGGCTTAGCCGGAGGGCTATTGACTAAAATCATTAACGCGATGAAGTTTAAACGCTCTGATGTCTATATTACCAATCTGCTGCGTTGCCGGCCTCCCAATAACCGTAATCCTTTACCGGAAGAAGTTGTTTGCTGCAAACCTTATCTGATAGAACTTTTAGAAATTATTAAGCCCAAAGTTATTTGTACTTTGGGGAAATTTGCCGCGCATACTTTGCTCAATCAAACAATTCCGATTTCTCAGCTGCGCGGGCAGTGGTTTGAATTTAAGGGGATAAAACTAATGCCGACATTTCATCCTGCTTATCTTTTACGTAACCCCCAAGACAAAAAACTGGTTTGGGCTGATATGAAAAAAATTATGGATGTTTTAAATAAATATGAAACTTGAACATTATATCGATGAGTTTTTAGATTATTTGTCTTTAGAAAGAGGACTTTCTAAAAATACAATTTCATCATATCGCCGTGATCTCAATAAATTCGCCGCTTTTGCTTTGGTTAATGACATGGCTAATGTAATGAATCCT
The DNA here is from genome assembly GCA_018817585.1 of Candidatus Omnitrophota bacterium. Classification (GTDB taxonomy): domain Bacteria; phylum Omnitrophota; class Gorgyraeia; order B26-G9; family B26-G9; genus JAHITE01. Next base: position 17,305 of record JAHITE010000095.1, on the reverse strand, counting down.
ACGCGGGATGATTTTCTAAATTATATTTATTCGCTTAAAGAGGCAGAACTTAAATCCAGTTCTATTGCCAGAAATATTGTGGCTTTAAAAGTTTTTTACCGTTATTTGGTAAGTCAGCGTTATGTATCGCGGGATCCTACGGAACTCTTAGAATCTCCGAAACTTTGGAAGTATTTGCCGGAGGTTATGTCAATTAGTGAAGTAGAAGAATTTTTAAAAGTGATTCGCGGATCAAAGGTTAAGCATTTAAGAGATAAAGCTTGTTTTGAGATCTTATACGCGACCGGGATGAGAGTTTCTGAAGTCGTTAACCTGAAACTCAACGATATTGATCTGAATTTAGGAATTTTAAGATGTATTGGTAAAGGGCAAAAAGAAAGAATTGTTCCCATGGGCAGCCTAGCGAGGCAGGCTCTGAGTCAATATCTGGAGCAGGGAAGACCGGTATTACTGAAAAACAAAGATTCTAAACACATATTTTTATCAAAAAACGGATCCGGGATTTCCCGGCAAATGATTTGGAAGCAGATTCAGGAGTATGCTTTAATCGCCAATATTAATAAGCATATATCTCCGCATACGTTAAGGCATTCTTTTGCTACACATTTGCTGGAAAAAGGCGCTGATTTAAGAATTGTTCAGGAATTGCTTGGACATAGCAATATTTCTACAACTCAGTTATATACACATCTGAACAAGGATAGATTAAAATCCATTCATCATAAATTCCATCCAAGGCCTTGACAATAGCTTGATTTTAGAGTTAAATATATGTCTTACGGCATTTTAAGACTTGATTAAGCGCTATTGATAAAACCTTGCCCCTTTAGCTTAACGGATAAAGCACAAGCCTCCGGAGCTTGTGATGTGAGTTCGATTCTCGCAGGGGGCACCATTTTTTATAATTTTATAAGTCTTTCAGTCGAAATTTTTAAAGATCTCTAAGTTTCCGGCTAGATTTTGAATTAGCTTGGATATTTGCGAGAGTAAAACACTATTATGCCTAAAATTAAAACTAAAGATTTATCAAAAAAATTAAAGACAATACTTCCTATTCATTTACTTGACCTTTTAAGAGATATTGGTGAATTAGCTGATAAAAAAAAGGTTGCTGTTTATATTGTGGGTGGATTTGTTCGAGATATGTTAATTGGGATATCCAATTTTGATATAGACTTGGTAATTGAAGGAGACGCAATTGCTTTTTCCAAAGATCTAAAGGAAAAATTAAATGCTAAATTAAAAATATCTCCTAGATTTAAAACAGCAAAGCTACTATTAAATAATGGATTGAGCATTGATCTTGCGATGGCGCGTACAGAGTTTTATGCATATCCAGCTGCTTTACCAATTGTAGAATCCAGCTCTTTGGTTAAGGATTTATCCAGACGTGACTTTACGATCAATACCCTAGCTCTGAGTTTGAATAAAAAAACATTTGGTATTTTGATTGATAGTTTTGAAGCATCTAGAGACTTAAAACAAAAAAGAATTAAAATATTGCATGATTTAAGTTTTATGGATGATCCCACACGAATTTTGAGAGCTGTGAGATTTGAGCAGAGATTTAATTTTAGGATTGATAAGTATACTCAAAATCTAATTTTAGCAGCAATTGATAAAAAAATACTTAAAAAAGCTGAAAAATTTAGAATGACAAATGAGTTGATACTGCTTTTAAATGAGCCGAATCCTTTAAAAGTTATTAGGAGGATGAACACATTTGATGAATTAGACTTTATACATCCAAACATTAAATTCAATAAAAGTTTATCTAAAAAAATAAAAGCTGTCGCGGAAATCATCAAGTGCTATAAGAAGTATTGCCAAGATTTAAGTGTTAAGATCTGGATGGTTTATTTGATGGCTATTATTGATGATTTAAACATCCATGATTTAAAAGAGATTTTTGCTGTTTTTAATTTTAATAAAAAGGATAAAGATATACTGCTAGAAATAAAACAAACTGGTGGTAATGTTTTGGAGGCATTACATTTTATCCCAGTTAGAAAAATTTCTGAATTAGCTGAATTATTGAAAGGTCGAGCAGTAGAAGAATGTTTGTTTTTAATAAATAAATCAAAAAAAACAGGCATTAAGAAAATGTTTATTGAGTATTTGGTGAAATATGTTAATGTGAAGCTTGATAATTAAAAGATAAATGATTGGAGCTTTTATAATGAGTCAGAGAAAACAAAGAGTAGAGCAAAGAATCAAAGAAGAAATAAGCAGTATTATTCATGAACAGATCAAAGACCCGAGAATCGGATTTGTTACTCTTACCCGGGTAGAGCTTAAAGATGATCTGAGATATGCTAAAGTATTTTATAGCGTTTTAGGTGATGAAAAACAAAAAACCGAAGCAAAACAGGGCTTAGAAAGCGCGCATAACTATATTCGCAAGCTTTTAGGGGATAGTCTTGATCTTAGAAATACGCCGGATTTTTGCTTTAAAGTAGACGAATCAATAGAATACGATATTCATATGGCTAAAATTTTTAATGAAATAGAAGAGGAAAGAAAGCAAAGGGAAGGTTTAGCTGATGATCAAGAAACAGATACTGGAAAAGATCAAACAATCGAATAGTTTTATTATTACCGCGCATATAAACCCAGAAGGGGATTCAATCGGTAGTCAGTTGGCTATGGCAAAGCTGCTAACCGCCATGGGAAAAACCGTGAGAATAATCAACGCGGATAAGATTCCTGGGAATCTTAAGTTTTTACCTGGAGCGGAGAAGATTGAATCTTTGCCTGAAAATTATGAGCCGATCAGTTTTGATCTAGCGATTATTCTGGATTGTCCCAATCTCGAGCGGATTGGCAATGTAAGAAAGCTTATCGCTGAAAGATATGTAATCTGTATTGATCATCATGTCAGCAATGATCAGTTTGGCAATATGAATTGGACTGATTCTAAAGCTTCCTCAGCCGGGGAAATGGTCTATGGCTTGTTTAAGGCCGCGGATATTCCTTTAGACAATGCCAGCGCGCTGTGCCTGTATACGGCGATTATGACGGATACTGGTTCTTTTCGTTACGCGAATACCACGGTAAAAACACATCATATTATTGCTGATCTTTTAAGTTTTAATTTTTGCCCGACAAAGGTCTATGAACATATTTATGAAACAAAGTCTTTTGAAGTGATGAAGCTGCTGGCAGAAGTTTTAAATAATCTGCAAAGATCAGCTGATGGAAGATATGTCTGGTTTAGGGTAACTGCTGAAATGCTGAAAAGAAATAAGCTGAATGCTGAGAGCACTGAAGATTTTATCGCTTTTGTCCGAATGATTGAAGGCGCGGAGGTAGTGGCTTATTTGCGGGAAATTGATCAGGGCGCTAAAGTGAAAATCAGCATGCGTTCAAAGACAGATATTGATGTGAACGCGATTGCCGGATATTTTGGCGGCGGAGGGCATAAAGCGGCCAGCGGCTGCGTGATTGAAGCAAATATTGATCAGGCGGAAAAAATGCTTTTAAGCCAAATAAAGAAATCAATTGAAGAACATAATAGAAATAAAAAACAGGAAAAATAAATAATAATATAATGGATATAAGCGGTTTATTATTAGTTGATAAGCCTTTGGATATGAGTTCACATGATGTGGTTGATATTCTGAGGAGAAAACTGGATATTAAAAAAATCGGACACGCGGGAACTCTCGATCCGCAGGCAACTGGTTTATTGCTGATGCTGATCAGCCGGCAGGCAACTAAACGCGCCCAGCTTTTTTCCGGGATGGATAAGTCTTATCAAGCCCGCCTTACTTTGGGAATTAAAACCGATACCGCTGACCATACGGGAAATGTTGTTGAGCAGTTTAAAGTTCCGGAATTTTCTCTGTCAGATATTGAAAAAGCTTTTTCTTGTTTTCAAGGCAAAATAATGCAAACCCCGCCCATGGTTTCAGCTAAAAAAATTAATGGTCAAAAATTATATTCCTTAGCTCGCAAAGGAATAACTGTTGCCAGAAACCCGGTAGAAATAACAATTGGGGAAATTAAAATTTTAGCGATTAATTTACCGCATATAGATTTTCAAGTTAAATGTTCAAAAGGCACATACATTAGAACTTTGTGCGAGGACATTGGGCAAAAACTGGGATGCAACGCTCATATGAACGGCCTTAGACGGACGAGTATCGGTCAATATAATGTGGATAATGCAATAACTGTTGATAAAATAAAACAAGCTGATATAAATGATATTGCTCAGGAAGTTATAAAAATATAGCGGATAACGATTAGCGGTTAGGAAAAGCAGAACGCGCCGCTCAAAGAGAATTTTTGCCTTGCGGATCTGTCCTTGTGACCTGGTGACTTTGTGTCCTTGTGACTTTTTTGTCCATGAAGCAATCATACAAAAAAATGATATGAAAATTATTTATGGCTTAGAAAAGTTTAATACAGCTGATTTTAATGCGCCGATTATTATTGCTATCGGTACTTTTGACGGAGTACATTTAGCGCATCAGGCAATAATAAAAAAAGCAGTGGCCACGGCGAAAAGATTAAACGGGATATCGCTGATTTTAACATTTTATCCGCATCCCCGGCAGATTACTGATCCGGACAAATCCCCGGCATTATTAACCAGCATTGAACACCGGATGAATTTGATTGCTAAGCTTAGGCCGGATATTTGTTTGGTAGCTGCTTTTAAAAAACGGTTTGCGCGGATGAGCGCGGAAAAATTCATCAGGGAAATCCTGCTTAAAAAACTGAATGTAAACACAGTGGTTATCGGCGATAATTTCGCGTTTGGTAAACAAAAGAGCGGGGATATTGATTTTCTCAAAGCATACGCAAAAAAATCAGGATTTAAAGTAAGTATTATCTCTGCTTTGAAAAAATCTAAGAAAACTATAAGCAGCTCCTTAATTCGTAATTTAATTGAATCCGGGAAGTTGGATCAGGCCGCGGGATTATTAGGCCGAAGATTCAGTGTTTTAGGCGCAGTGGTCAAAGGCGACAGCCGCGGCCGAGTCCTGGGGTATCCCACAGCGAATATTGATCCGCATCAGGAAGCCTTGCCGCCTAATGGCGTGTACGCGGTAAAAGCCAGGATTAATAATCAATGGTATGGCGGAATGCTTAATATCGGCAAACGTCCGACTTTTTACGAAAAAGCCGATAAGCTAGCGATTGAAGCAAATTTATTTAATTTTAACAAATATATATACGGACAAGTAATTGAACTTGTGTTTATAAAAAAAATCAGAAATGAAAAAAAATTCAATTCAGCTGTGCTGCTTATAAAACAGCTGCAGGCAGATAGAACCAAAACAATGATAATTTTAAAAAAAGAATGGGAGCGGTTGGATTATTAAGCGAATTTAACGTAAATATTGACGCAGCATCGGTTTTAATGTAAAATCATAACAATTATGGAAAAAATAGTTGTTCAAAAATATGGCGGCACTTCTGTTGCCAATCCGGAAAGAATCAAAAGCGTTGCGGAAAGGGTAGTTGCTACCAAAAAGCAGGGCTATAAAGTCGTTGTTGTTGTATCTGCTTTGGGGGATACAACGGATCGGCTGATTGAGCTTTCTAAACAAATAACTGATCATCCCTCTGAGCGGGAGTATGATATGCTTCTGGCTACCGGGGAACAAGTATCAGTGGCGCTTTTGGCTATGGCAATTCATGAATTAGGCCATGAAGCAATATCTTTTACCGGGGCGCAGGTGGGGATTATTACTGATACTTCTTTTTCAAAAGCAAAGGTAATTAATGTGAACGGCGAAAAAATTGAGCAAGAGCTTGCTAAAGGCAGAATTGTTATTGTGGCCGGCTTTCAGGGGATGACTCAGGACCAGGAAATTACAACCTTGGGCCGCGGCGGTTCAAATTTAACGGCAGTGGCTTTGAGCAAATCTTTGGGCGGATGTATGTGTGAAATGAATACTGATGTGGAAGGTGTTTTTACTGCAGATCCGCGGATAGTTAAAACCGCGCAAAAATTGGATTATCTCAGCTACGATGAAATGCTGGAAATGGCATCATTAGGTTCACAGGTATTGCAGGCACGCTCTGTAATATTTGCCAAAAAATTTGATGTTCCGATTCATGTACGTTCCAGCTTTAGCAATAAAAAAGGCACAATAATACTTAAGGAGGCAAAGCCAATGTGGGAGGGTGTTGTAATATCAGGAGTTACCCTTGATAAAAAAGAGGCAAAAATGACTATTTGTGATGTACCGGATAAACCAGGCATGGCCGCTCAGATATTTAAGCATCTAGCAGAAGCTGAAATCAATGTTGATATGATCATTCAAAACATCAGCCGAACCAGACGCACTGATTTGTCTTTTACCGTGCCCCAGTCGGAACTGCCCAGAACGATGAAAATCGCCAAGCAGATTGTTAAGGATGTAAAAGCGGAAAAAGTTACTTGTGATGATGATATTGCAAAAGTCTCGATTGTCGGAGTGGGAATGAAAAGTCATCCGGGAGTTGCCGCGAAAATGTTTGATGTTTTGGCGAAAAAGAAGATTAATATTGAAATGATCTCAACTTCTGAGATCAGCATATCCTGTGTTATTGGTAAAAAACACGCGGAATCAGCAGTTAAAGCTTTGCATACAGCTTTTGGTCTTGATGCCAAAAAACCAGAAGAAAAATAAGGAGTTTGTAATGCGTAAAATTATAATTTACGATACTACGCTGCGCGATGGGGCACAGACCGAAGGGGTATCTTATTCAGTTAATGATAAAATGCTGATTGCTAAAAAACTTGATTCTTTGGGTATTGATTATATTGAAGGCGGCTGGCCGGGATCAAACCCCAAAGACCTGGAATTTTTTAAAGCGATTAAAAATACTAAATTTAGTTATTCTAAATTTGTTGCTTTTGGCAGCACCTGCCGTAAGGACAATAAAGCTTCCCAGGATCCGATATTAAAAGCCTTGGTAAGTTCCGGAGTAAAATATATTACCATCTTTGGTAAATCATGGGATCTGCATGTTAAAGATGTCTTAAAAACATCCTTGGAAGAAAATCTGCGGATGATTACTGATACAATTAAATTTATCCGTTCAAAAAAAATTACGGCATTTTATGACGCGGAACATTTTTTCGATGGTTATAAGCATAATCCGGAATATGCCCTGAAAACCTTAACAGCCGCTCAGGATGCTGGGGCGGAATGTATTATTTTATGTGATACAAACGGCGGGACAATTACTTCGGAATTAATTCGGATTATCAGTGAAATCAAGCAAGCGATTAAAGTAGATCTGGGGATTCATGTGCACAATGACAATGGCATGGCAGTGGCTAATAGTATTGCCGCGGTTGAGTCCGGATGTTCACAGGTACAGGGAACAATCAATGGCTATGGTGAGCGCTGCGGAAACGCGGATCTATGTTCAATTATTGCTTGTCTTGAGCTTAAACTTAATATGAAAGCAGTTGGCCAGATAAATTTAAAACAGCTGACTGATGCTTCGCATTATATCAGCGAAGTCAGCAATATGAAACAGCAGGATAATCAGCCTTTTGTCGGGACTTCAGCTTTTGCGCATAAAGCGGGCGTGCATATTAATGCCATGGTAAAAAACGCTTTAAGTTATGAACAGATATTGCCGGAAACTGTAGGCAATAAACGCCGCTTTCTCGCTTCTGAGCTTGCCGGGAAAACAAGTATTTTGTTTAAGGCCAAAGAATTGTCAATTGATCTGGCGAAAAACGATAGTAATACCAAGAAACTACATAAGCTGATTCAGGATTTAGAATATCAGGGGTATCAGTTTGAGGCCGCGGAAGCTTCTTTTGAATTATTGATTAAAAAGGCTTTGAAAAAATATGATAAGTTTTTTGAACTGGACGGGTTTCGGGTAATTGTCGAAAAACGACCAGATGTGGGCATGATCTCTGAGGCTACGGTAAAAATAATAGTCGGTAAGGTTAAAGTTCATGCTGCTTGTGAAGGCGATGGTCCGGTTAACGCGCTGGATGGAGCATTGCGCAAAGCATTATCTGATTTTTATCCGGAATTAAATAAAATGCATTTATCTGATTTTAAAGTGCGGGTAATAGACAGCAAAACCGGTACCGCGGCAAAAGTGCGGGTATTTATTGAATCTCAGGATGAGAAAAATTCCTGGTGGACAGTGGGAGTTTCGGAAAACATCATTGAAGCAAGCTGGCAGGCTTTGGTTGATAGTATTGAATACAAGCTGCTCAAGGAAAAGGAAAAAAATAAGTAATCAATGGAAGAGCTTGCTAAAAAATATAGTTTTAAGGATATTGAAGAAAAACAATATCTGGGCTGTGAAAAGAAATCACTGTTTCACGGTGAAGTTAATTCCGCGAAAAAATCTTTCTCGATTGTCATCCCGCCGCCGAATGTGACGGGAATTCTTCATATGGGCCACGCGTTGAACAATACGATCCAGGATATTCTGATTCGCTATAAAAAAATGGCGGGATTTGAAACTCTCTGGATGCCGGGAACAGATCATGCCGGGATTGCTACGCAGAATGTGGTTGAACGTAAATTAGCCAAGGAAAATCTGACGCGCGATGATATTGGCCGGGAAAAATTTCTGGAGCATGTCTGGGCCTGGAAACAGGAATATGGTTCTACGATAATCAAGCAATTAAGAAGTCTTGGCTGTGCCTGTGACTGGCAAAGAACCCGTTTTACCATGGATGAGGGGTATAGCGATGCTGTACTGGAAGTGTTTATCCGCTTGTATGACAAGGGATTGATTTATCGAGGAAATAGGATAATTAATTGGTGCCCGCGTTGTCAAACCGCGCTTTCTGACGAAGAAGCGCCGCATAAAGACATGGAAGGTTTTCTTTATCATCTGAAATATCCGCTTAAAGATTCCAAACAATTTTTGATCGTGGCAACCACTCGTCCGGAAACAATGCTGGGCGATACCGCGGTGGCGGTTCATCCCCAAGATGAGCGTTATAAACATCTGATTGGCAAAACTATAATTCTGCCCTTAACGCAAAGGGAAATTAAAATTATTGCTGATGATTTTGTTGATCCAGCCTTTGGCTCAGGCGCGGTTAAGGTTACTCCGGCGCATGATCCTAATGATTACGCGATGGGCAAAAGACATGATCTGGAATTTATAAATATCCTGCACGAAGATGGAACCTGTAATGAAAATGCTGGTGAATATAATGGCAGAGACCGATTTGAAGTTCGTCAGGCAATAATTGAAGATTTAAAGCAGTTAAAACTTTTAGAAAAAATCGAATCACATAGCCACGCGGTTGGCCATTGCTACCGCTGCCATACTGTGATAGAACCTTTTTATTCCAAGCAATGGTTTGTAAAAATGAAACCTTTATCTTTGCCGGCAACTGAGGCAGTAAAAGACGGAAGAATTAAGTTCCATCCTGACCGCTGGACAAAAGTTTATTTAAACTGGATGGAAAATATCCAGGATTGGTGCATATCGCGTCAGATATGGTGGGGGCACAGGCTTCCTGTGTATTATTGCGGAGAGTGTGGGGAAGAGGGAAGCCAAATTTCAAATGACAAATCGCAAATTCCAAATAAAAGAAACAGAGGCATTATCGTTGCCCGCGAGAGACCGGAAAAATGTCCGGATTGCGGTTCCGCGGTGATAAAGCAGGATCCGGATGTTTTAGATACCTGGTTTTCCAGCTGGTTGTGGCCGTTTGCTACATTTGGCTGGCCTTTTGATCAGAAGACAGAAGACGGAAGACAGAAGACAGCAAAGCAGGAGCTGGACTATTTTTATCCCACAGCGGTTTTAGTAACCGCGCCGGAGATTATCTTTTTCTGGGTAGCGAGAATGATTATGGCTGGTTTTGAATTTATGCAGGGAATTCCATTTAAAGATATTTATATTCATGGAACAGTGCGGGATGATTCGGGTAAAAAAATGTCAAAATCATTGGGCAATAGCATTGACCCATTGGAAATTATCGCGGATTACGGCACGGATGCTCTGCGTTTCAGCTTGATTTCAATTACCGCAATGGGTCAGGATATTTATCTGGCCAAAGAAAAATTTGAATTTGGCCGGAATTTCTGCAATAAGATCTGGAATGCCTCGCGGTTTATTTTAATGAACCTTAATGGTCAGGATGTATCTCAAGAAACAGTATTGCCTAAGCAGCAGCTGAATCTGGCTGATGCCTGGATCTTAAGCCGGTTTAATTCCACTTTATTAAAATTAAATAACTCCCTGGCTCAATACCGGCTGAATGAAGCCGTAAATATTGTTTATGAATTTTTCTGGCATCAGTTGTGTGACTGGTATATTGAATTTTCTAAATTAAACATTGAAGATACAGCGACAAAAACCGTACTTTATAGTGTGCTGGAAAAAAGTTTGCGGATTATTCATCCGTTTATGCCTTTGATCAGTGATGAAATCTGGCAAAAAGTTACTGGTAATGATGCTTACTTGCTGGCCCAGGCATGGCCTGAGGTCGCGCTGGATTATATTGATGAAAATATCGAGAAAGAAATGCAGCTGGTAATGGATGTTTGCGTGAGTATAAGGAATTTGCGCAGTGAAAACAATATTAAGCCAAAAGATAAAGTGGATATAGCGCTTTATCCAGAGGATAAAGCGGTATTAAATATTTTAGCGAAAAATTCCAATTATTTGCTAAATCTGGCAAAAGTGGAAAATCTGAATTTTGCGGATAAAAATAATTTCCAGACATCAATTAACCCAACGGCCTCAGCCGCGGGATGTGTGATTGTGATGAGTACAAAGTCTGATGAAGGTTTTGACCCAATTAAAGAAAAAGAAAAGATCAATGCGCAGATAAGGGAATTAAATCAGCATATTCAGCGCAAAGATAAATTATTGAACAACGCGAATTATTTAAAAAAAGCCCCGGCAGATGTTGTGGAAAAAGAAAAACAGAGCCTGCTGGAATTAAACCAGGAAATAGATAAACTCGAGAAAATTAAAAGTGCGCTTAAATAAGAAAACCTCACCAGTTTTATCCGATATTTCAATGATTGTCAGCAATGCCTTGGCTGAGGATATTGGTTGGGGAGATATTACCTGCGCCGCGGTTATTGATCAGGATGTTATAATTCAGGCTGATATTTTCGCGAAAGAAAAAAATATTGTTGTCTGCGGTCTGGAGCTGATTAAGGAAGTGTTTAGGCAAATTGACCAAAAAATAAAAGTCAAGTTCAATGTTAGCGAAGGCACTTATTTAAATGCTAAAAAATTAATCTGCACAATAATTGGCCCGGCGGGAAGTATTTTAAAAGGTGAGAGAACGGCTTTAAATTTTCTGGGCAGGCTTTCCGGCATTGCCACAAAAACCCGAAAAATCAGCCAACTGATTAAAAAATACAAAGCAGTTATTCTGGATACAAGAAAAACAACCCCGGGTTTGCGGGTTTTAGAAAAATACGCGGTCAAGACCGGAGGGGGAACTAATCATCGTTTTGGCTTATTTGACCAGGTATTGATTAAAGATAATCATATTCAGATTTTGCGAAATGTTTCTGGTTGTGCTGATTTGTGTGATATGATAATCCAAGTGCGGGAAAAAACCGCTAAAGGGGTAAAAATAGAGATTGAAGTTACCAGTTTGGCTGAATTTAAAGACGCGATGCAGGGTAAGCCTGATATTATTATGCTGGATAATATGAGTATTGAGCAAATGAAGCAAGCGGTAAATTTAAGGAATAAAGCCAATAAACAGATTTTACTTGAAGCATCGGGTAATGTTACGGAAAAAACAATTAAGGGGATTGCTGCCTGCGGAGTGGATTTTATTTCTCTGGGAGCATTAACCCATTCAGTGCAATGTGTTGACTTTAGTTTAAAGGCGAGCTGAGGTTTAGGCCAAAAACAATAAATTTTAATACGTTAGCCATTACCGTAAGACGAAACGGGCATCGTAACCTTGACCGTAACCTTTAAAAGCTGTAACTCTTAACCTTACTCTTTAATTATACAATTACTTTATAGGAGAACTTTATGGATTTAAGAAAATTATTAGAAATAGCAGTTGAAAGTAATGCGTCAGATTTGCATCTTGTAGTTGGTTCGCCGCCTACGCTGCGAATTGACGGTGAGCTTGTTCCTATGGAAATGGATGTTCTGACCGGAGAAAAATCTAAAGAAATGATTTACAGTATTCTTAATGAAGTTCAGGTTGAAAAATTTGAGCAGGACTGGGAATTGGATTTTTCCATAGCGCTTGTGGGAATTAGTCGTTTCCGGGTGAATATTTATATTTCTAAAGATTGTATTGAGGCTGCTTTTCGGGTAGTTGGGTTAAGAATCAGAACACCTGAAGAATTGGGTTTGCCGCCAGTAGTTTTAGAGTTTTGCCGCAAACGTGCCGGACTGGTATTAGTTACCGGACCAACTGGTGTGGGTAAAACAACAACTATGAATTCAATGATTGATATAATTAACCGCGATCGTTCCGACCGGGTTATTATCATCGAAGATCCGATTGAATATATTCACGAACATAAAAAAAGCGTAATTATTCAAAGAGAAGTATATTCAGATACTAAAAGTTTTGGCAATGCGCTGATCCATACTTTAAGACAGGATCCGGATGTAATTTGTGTTGGAGAAATGCGCGATCTGGAAACAATTCAAACTGCTTTAACTGCAGCGGAAACCGGACACTTGGTCTTAGCTACATTGCATACTCCGGACGCTACTCAGACAATTGACCGAATTATTGATGTTTTTCCGCCGCATGCCCAGCAGCAGATCAGAATGGTTTTAGCTAATGCGATTGAGGGAATTATTTCGCAGCAATTGCTGCCGAGGATTGATGGCAAAGGCCGGGTTTGCGCGACTGAAGTTTTAGTGGCTTGTCCGGCTTTGCGGAATATTATTCGCGAAGGTAAAACCGAGCAGATTCCAACAATCATGCAGACTAACGCGGAAATGGGAATGCAGCTTATGGATACATCATTAAAAGATCTTTATTCCAAAGGTGTGGTTAGTTATGAAACCGCTTTAAGCCGGGTTAAAGATATTTCTCATTTTAAAACCCTGCTCCAAAAGTCAGGAAAGTCGTTTCGTTAAAAAAATGCGAATTTTTGAATTAGTAAGTCCATTTAGGCCGGCAGGTGATCAACCTCAGGCAATAGCTCAATTGACCCGGGCTATAAAAAAAAAGGACAAATATACAACTTTGCTCGGGGTAACCGGCAGCGGTAAGACCTTTACCATGGCTTCGGTTATTGCTGAGCTTAATCGTCCGACGCTCATAGTCTCTCATAATAAAACCCTGGCCGCGCAGCTGTATTCTGAATTTAAACAATTTTTTCCGCACAATGCGGTTGAGTTTTTCATCAGCTATTATGATTATTATCAGCCGGAAGCCTATATTCCCCAAACCGATACTTATATTGAAAAAGATTCAGCAATTAATGAGCGGATCAATCGCCTGCGTCTTGCGGCCACAACCTCGTTGATGACGAGAAAAGATGTGATTGTGGTTGCCAGTGTTTCCTGTATTTATAATCTAGGATCTCCGAATGAATATCAGAATATGTTTGTGCATTTAAAAACCAATCAGCATATTCAGCGCGATGAATTGCTTAAAAAACTGATTAAAATCAGATATGAACGCAATGATATTGCTTTTACCCAAGGATTATTTCGGGTGCGGGGCGACACTGTGGAAATTTTCCCGGCTTATGAGCAGTTAGCTGTGCGCGTGGAATTTTTTGGCGATCAAGTGGAAAAAATTTCGATAATCAATCCGGTTTCGATGAATAAACTTAAGATTGTAGATGATATCGCGATTTATCCAGCAAAACATTTTCTAGTTGAAGATGATCAGCTGGAGAGTTCATTGTTAAGTATTGAAAATGAACTAAAACAAAGACTTGACCAATTAAACTTCGAGGGGAAACTGGTAGAAGCACAGCGTTTGGCATCGAGGACAAAATTCGATATGGAAATGCTTCGCGAGGTTGGTTTTTGTCATGGGGTGGAAAATTATTCCCGGCATTTAAGTAATCGCCCTGTTGGCAGCCGGCCGTATTGTCTGATTGATTATTTTCCCAAGAATTTTTTAACAATCATTGATGAATCTCACGTAAGCATTCCTCAGATCAGAGGGATGTACAATGGGGATAAAGCGAGAAAGCAGGTTTTAGTTGATTATGGATTTCGGCTGCCGTCTTGTCTGGATAATCGTCCTTTGCAGTTTGGAGAATTTGAATCTTTGGTTGATCAGGTGCTATTTGCTTCGGCAACGCCATCAGCTTATGAGCTGGAAAAAAGTAATAAAATCGTAGAACAGATTATTCGGCCTACAGGTTTGATTGATCCGGCAATAGAGGTGATTTCTTCAGAGCATCAGGTTGATGATTTAATTGAAAAAGTCAAACAAACCGCGAAAAAACATGAAAGAGTATTAGTAACCACGCTGACTAAAAAAATGGCCGAGGATCTGGCGGCTTATCTTGAGCAGGCCGGTATTGCCGCAAAATATATTCATTCTGAGCTGGATACAATGGAAAGAGTTAAAGTCTTGAATGAATTGCGAAAAAAACAGTTTGATTGTCTGGTCGGGGTAAATCTTTTAAGAGAAGGCCTGGATCTGCCGGAAGTTTCTTTGGTCTGTGTTATGGACGCGGATAAAGAAGGGTTTTTACGCAGTGAAACCTCCTTGATTCAGGTCGCGGGCAGAGCGGCTAGACATATAAATGGTAAAGTTATAATGTATGCTGATATTATGACTAAATCGCTGAAAAAAACAATTAGTGAAACCAGCCGGCGCAGAGATAAACAGATTGAGTATAATCAAATCAATAAGATTGAACCGCAGTCGATAATCAAAGCAATTAATCAATGGATTGAAGAAGAAGAGCAAGCCGAAGAATTTGTCCGGGAAATAGTTTGTGATAATATAAAGGCCTATGAAAGATTAGATAAAATAGATATCCTGGAACGCCAGATGGAAACAGCGGCAAAAAATTTACAGTTTGAAAAAGCAATTATGTTAAGAGATAAGATTGAGAAATTAAAGGCCAAGACAAATGATGGAAATAAAAATAATAAAACTGTTAAAAGAAAATAAAAATTCTTTTATTTCCGGCGAAGAAATTTCGCGCAAGCTGAATGTTTCCCGCACCGCGATTTGGAAACATATTACCCATTTAAGGCAGTGCGGCTATGAAATATCGGCTACTCCCCATAATGGGTATTGTTTGGAAAAAGTCCCGGATAAACTTTTAGCCGATGAGATCAGTTATGAATTAAAAACCAAGATTCTTGGTAAAAAAATTTATGCTTACAATTCAGCAGAATCAACTAATGTTATTGCTTATAATTTAGCTGAACAATCGGAAGCTGAAGGCACATTAATTGTCGCGGAAAAACAGACCAAAGGCAAAGGGAGAATGGGGCGGCATTGGGTTTCACCAGTAGGCTGCGGTATCTATATGTCTTTAATTTTAAAACCGAAGATATCTCCTGTCGAGGCAGGGAAGATTACTTTGATGAGTTCTGTGGCAGTGGCGAAAACAATCAGGAACATAACAGGCATTGCGGCAGTTATTAAATGGCCTAATGATGTATATATCGGAAAGGCCAAGGTCTGCGGGATATTAACTGAAATGAGCGCGGAAATGGATATGATTAATTTTATTATCATGGGTATTGGCATAAATATTAATACCCCCCAGAGCAGCCTGCCGGATATAGCAACCTCTTTGTTTATTGAAACAAGGCAAAAAGTAAATAGAATTGTTTTTTTGCAAGCAATGCTTTGGGAAATTGAAACTTATTACAATAAGCTTGTTAAAGGCTGTTTTTCTGATATTATTAATGATTGGCGGGATTTATCGATGACTTTGGGTAAAAGAATTAAAGTGGAATGGCGCGGCCAGATGATTCATGGACAGGCGATGGATATCGCTGACAGCGGAGCATTGATTGTGCGTGATGATTTTGGTTTTTCGCACCATATTTTAAGCGGTGATGTAAGTGTTATCCGTTAGTAAGAGATGTGTTGGTACTTGGCAAGGTTTAACGGTAACGAAGCCCGTATCGGTAAGGTTGAACGGTTTAGGCTGAAAACAATAAATTTTAAGACGACAGCCGTTACCGTAAGACGAAACGGGCATCGTAACCCTGACCGTAACCTTTTAAAGCTATAACTGTAAACTTGATTAAAGTGAGTGTTATTCGTTAACACAGAGGTTGAAAATGAATATATTTATTGATATTGGTAATACCAGTACTGTGTTTGGTTTTTCCAAAAAGAAAAATAATTATGCTGTACTAAGGATAAAAACAGAATCAATTTCTGATTTATTGGTTTTAAAAAAAGAGACAGCAGCTTATCTTAAAAAAATCAAAGCTAAAGCAGAGCAAATTGATAATTTTGTGATTTGCTCTGTGGTGCCCAAAGCGCAAACGGGCTTAAAAAAACAATTAAACAAAATTTTCCCCAAAGCGGGAATTCTCTGCATTGGCAGAGAGCTTAAGGTTAAAATTAAAAATAAATATAGAATTCCTGAGCAGGTTGGCTTGGATAGATTGGTAAACGCGTTGGCGGTTAAAGAAAATTATTCTCTGCCGGCTTTGGTGGTTGATTTCGGCACTACAATAACCATTGATCTGGTTTCGGAAAAAGCGGAATATTTAGGGGGAGTAATTATTCCGGGAATTAATCTCTCGCTTTTTTCTTTGCATCATCATACCGCGCTTTTACCTAGATTATCGGCTAAAATGCCCAAAGCTTTGCTGGGAAGAGATACGGATAATTCGATTTTAAGCGGTGTTTTTAATGGATATGCTTGTTTGATTGATGGATTAATTGATAAATTTAAACAGGATTTTAAACTTAAATTTAAACAGCCGATTAAAGTCATTGCCACTGGCGGTCATTTGTATTTAATGAAAAAGCTTTGCAATAATATTGATGTTTATGATAGTGCTTTAACCTTAAAAGGCATTGAAAAAGCTTACTTGAAGTCACAAGACACAAGGATATAAAGAAAATAGTATTGCGTATCACGTAAAAAGAACTAACTGCTAAATAACTCAATACGCCCTAAAGGGTCCCCAAAAATTCGACATGTATTTCCCTGAATTTGTGAAAAGCTTAAAAATTTCCCCACCATCTTTCACAGGATGTAATGCGAGAATGATCAGAAATGATTGATTCTAGACCGATAGTAATATGCTGCTTTATAGTTATTTCTTCTAATCCCCAGGTAAAATTTAATAATTCAATTTTTCTTAAAAAAAAGCTTGAAAGATGTTTTTTATTGTGTTATTTTCATAGACAATACTAATTAGCACTCCTAGTGTGAGAGTGCTGATAAAACAAGGGAGGTAT